>NZ_WWFY01001110.1:0-42794 GCF_009864975.1 Pseudonocardia sp. SID8383 | reverse complement strand
GGGTCGCGGTGAGCCTGCGCGCGGAGGGGGTGCGGGCCGGGTGGCGGGCCGGGCACGCCGTCGTCGACGGCGTGGACCTGGCCGTGGAACGGGGTTCGGTGCTCGGGCTGGCCGGCCCGTCGGGGTGCGGGAAGTCGACGCTGACCCGGGTGCTGGCGCTGCTGCACGCACCGTGGTCGGGCCGGGTGACCGTCGACGACGAGCCGGTCCGCCGGTTCCGCTTCGACGCGCCCGCGCCGCTGCGCCGCCGGATCGGGGTGGTGTTCCAGTCCCCGCGGGCCTCGACCGACCCGCGGCTGACCTGCGAGGAGATCGTGGCCGAGCCGCTGCGCGCCGCCCGGGCGCCCGGGGTCACCGCACGCGTCGACGAGGTGTGCGCGCAGGTCGGGCTGACCGCCGAGCTGCGCGGACGCCGGCCGCACGAGGTGTCCGACGGCCAGCTCCAGCGCGCTTGCCTTGCCCGTGCGCTCGCGCCCCGGCCGGACTACCTGCTGTGCGACGAGATGACCGCGATGCTCGACGCGTCGAGCACCGCGGCCCTGGTCTCGGTCGTCGCCGCCGAGGTCGACGGCCGCGGGCTCGGCGTCCTCGCCGTCAGCCACGACGAGGCGCTGCTCGCGGCATGGGCCGGGCGGGTGCTGCGGCCGTGGAGCTGAGTCAGGCCTCGCGGACCGGACGGCGCAGCTGCTCGGCCAGGGCGCCGTCGTCGCCGAAGAGGGTGTCGCGCCAGCGCTGCTCCAGCGCTCGGGTGTCATGCCGGTCGGGGTGGAAGCGCGGGTGCCCGAAGACGGGCATCCGGCCCAGCACGCGGCGCAGGAACTGGCCGCGCCCGAACAGCAGCCGGTAGCCCTCGCGCAGGTCCCGCGGCCGCCGCCAGACGCCCTGCTGCACGAGCAGGTACGCCCACCCGAACACGACCGCGGGCAGCACGGTGGCGACCACCAGCGGTGCGGCGCGGCCGCGCTCGGGGCCGTCGGTGCCGATGAGCTCGTAGACGTCCCAGGTCACGGACTTGTGCTCGAGCTCCTCGAGCGCGTGCCAGTGCCACAGCTCGCGGATGTCGGCGTGCACGCGCTCGGCGAACTCGTCGCTGCCGAGGATGTCCTCGGCCATCACCGCGGTGAAGTGCTCCATCAGCGCGGTGCAGGCGAGCTGCTGCCGCGGCGAGGTGCGGTCGAGGACCTTCAGCGCGAGCGCGACCGCGGACTCCGGTACGTGCACCGGGAAGCCGCGGGAACGGAACGCCTCGTTGAGCCGGTCGTGCTCGCGGCTGTGGATGACCTCCTGCGCGGTGAACCCGGCGACCCGGGCGCGCAGCTCCGGGTCGGTCACCCGGTCCCGGAAGTGGATCACCGAGCGGACGAAGAAGTCCTCCCCCGGCGGGAAGATCGCCGAGAGCATCGCGAGGAACAGCGTCGCGGTCGCGTTGTCGGCGTAGGCCCAGCGGACCATCTGCTCGGGCAGCCGGAAGTCCAGGTGCCGCGGCGGGATGCCGACGTCGCCGCCGGTCAGCCTGCGGGGGCGTGGGCCGGACCCGTTGTCGGTCGCCGTCTCGGTCACGGTCGGTCCTCCGGTCGTCGTCGACGGTCGGGCCGCATCCGTGACAGAAAGTATCCCGTACAGCGCGTACCCCTTATCGCCGAATCATCGGTGGCGCCGGGCGCGGTGTCAACCGGGCGCGGGATGATGGCCGGGTGAGCGGATCCGTGACCCCCGGCGACGGCCGCGCCCGTCGCTGGGCCGGACAGCGGGCGGCCCGGCGGGCCGAGGTCGTCGAGGCCGCGATGGCCGCGATCGCCGAGCACGGACCGGAGGCCACGACCGAGCAGATCGCCGGTCGCGCCGGGGTGCCCCGGCCCGCGCTGTACCGGCACTTCGACGGCCTGGAGGACCTGCAGGGCGCGATCGCCGAGGCCGCGCTGGAGCTCTACTCCGAGGCGCTCGCGCCGGTGTGGAGCCCGCGCGGGACGCCGCGGGAGATGCTCGTCGCCGCCATCGCCGCGCACGTGCGGTGGCTCGCCGCGCACACCGAGCTCTACCGGTACGTGCTGCGCGCCGCCGGGGTCACGACGGCCGTCACCGACATCCGGCACCGCATCGCCGACCGGATGACCGGCCTGCTGACCGGTGGCTACCCCGGGCTGCCCGCGACCGTCGCGGCGCCGCTGGCCGCCGGCGCGGTCGGGCTGGTCGACGGCGCGACCGAGCGCTGGCTCTCCTCGGCGGACCCGCTCCCGCTCGACGAGCTCGCCGAGCACCTGGCCCGGTGGGTCTGGTCGGTGCTCGACGTGGCGCTGCGCGAGGTCGCGATCGAGCTCGACCCGGACGTCCCGCTCACGGCGGGCTGAGCGCTACTCCGCGACGCCGATGTCCTCGTTCCACAGGTCGGGGCGCTCGGCGACGAACGCGGTCATCATGTCCACGCAGCGCGCGTCGTCGAGCACCTGCACGCGCACCCCGTGCTCGGCCAGCCAGTCGTGCCCGCCGTGGAAGGTCCGGGCCTCCCCCACGAGCACCGCGCCGATCCCGAACTGACGGATCAGCCCCGAGCAGTACCAGCAGGGCGAGAGCGTGGTGACCATCGTCGTGGGCCGGTAGTCGCGGCGGCGGCCCGCGTCGCGGAACGCCGCGGTCTCGCCGTGCACCGTCGGGTCGCCGTCCTGCACACGACGGTTGTGGCCGCGCCCGAGGACCTCCCCGTCCGGTCCGACGAGTGCGGCGCCGATCGGGATGCCGCCCGAGGCCAGCCCGGCCCGGGCCTGCTCCACCGCGACGTCGAGCCAGCTCGGATCCATGCGCGCGAACCTATACCGAGATCGCGTCCAGGCGTTCGCGCAGGAACGGCGCGGACACCACCGGCTCCAGCACCGTCCGGCCGAGCGGCGGGGCCAGCGGCGTGACGACGGCGTCGTGGTCCAGCTCGAAGAAGAACACCAGCGACACCAGGTCCTCGGCCGGGGCGTGGGCCTGCGGCGGCAGCACCCGGTGCCGCCCGGCCCGCCAGCGGTGCCCGGTCCAGTGCGCGAGCAGGTCGCCGACGTTCACCGTCAGCGCACCCGGGGTGTACGGCGCGTCGGTCCAGCCGTGCCCCTCGACGTCGACCTGCAGCCCGCCCGCCCCGGGTTCCCGGTCGAGCAGGGTGACGGTGCCGAAGTCGGTGTGCGGGCCGATCCGGAACTGCCCGGGCAGCGGGGCCCCGGTCTCGTTCATCGGCGGGTAGCGGTTGATGTTGAACGTCCACGTCGGGTGCGTCGCGAGGTCGCGCAGCGTCGACGGCTCCTGCCCGAGGGCCCCCGCGCACAGCTCCAGCAGCGCGCCCGCGACACGGGTCATCGCCGTGCAGTAGGCGGTCACCGCCTGCTGCAGCGCCGGGACCTGCGCCGGCCAGACGTTCGGCGGGAACCACACCGCGTCGGTCTCCGCGTCACCGGTCGGCGCGAACGGTCCCACCGCGAAGGACTCCTTGAGGTCCGGCGGCGAGTCACCGCCCTCCACGCGGTCGTTGGCCTCGACGCCGGGCGGCAGCCACCCCCGCCCGCCGACGCCGACCGCGTAGCCGCGCTTGACCGCCTCGGGCAGCGCGAAGAAGTCCCGTGCGGCGGCCCGCACCACCCATGCCGCGTCCTCCGGCACCCCGTGCCCGACGACCTGCAGGAACCCGGCCCGCTGCAACGCGGTGTCCACCGCGGCCGGGTCCGGCGCGGCCAGGTCCACGGTCGGGATGAGCGCGTTCACCGGGTACCCCCGGGCGTCGCGACGGCGGTGCGGCGCAGCAGCAGGGCGTAGAGCCCGGCCGCGAGCAGCAGCCCCACCAGGAAGGTCACGTCCCCGATCCCCGGCAGCAGCCGCGGCACCAGGCCGGTGAACAGCTCCTGGTTCGCGAACAGCAGCACCGACACCACGATGCCGACGGCCAGCGCCACCGGGCCCGCGTGGTTCCGGTAGGTGCGGTCGTAGAGCAGATCGGGGGCGATCGGGCGCAGCCACTGGTCGGTGAGCACCACTCCGAGCCACGGCCCGACCCAGTACACGACGACCAGCAGGAACGCCTCGTACCCGGCTGCGGCGTCGCCGAGGGCGACCAGCGCGATCACGAACCCGACCGCCCCGAACGCCAGCGCGACGACGGCCCGCGCCCGCGCCAGCGGCACGTCGATGCCGAGTGCGAGGAACGCCATCGCCCCGGAGTAGACGTTGAGGACGTTCGCCGCGACCGCCCCCACCGCGATGGCGACCAGGGTCAGCACGGTCAGCCACCCGGGCAGCAGGCCGGTGTAGTTCGCGACCGGGTTGTCCGAGTCGAGCCCGGCCGCCGTCGCCGCACCGACCGACACCGCACCGACGGTCATGAACACCGTGGTGGACAGGAACAGGCCGCCGCCCGCGGCGAGCCCGGTGGCCCGCGCCGACACCGAACGGGGCAGGTAGCGGGAGTAGTCCGCGGCGTAGGGGCCCCAGCCCGCCGAGTACCCGACGACGGCGCCGACGGTCAGCAGAAACCCGCCGACCCCGCCCACCCCGTCCGGCGACGCGGCCGCCCCCGGGTCCGACACGGCGAGCACCAGCACCGCCCCGATCCCGAGCACGACCGCGAGCAGCGGGAAGGCGAGCCGCTCGAACGCCTGCACCAGGTTGTGCCCGAAGAACGCGACGGCGACCTGGACGACGACCACCGCCACCAGCCACGCGGCCGTCCCGCCGCCGGTGATCGCCGACAGGGCGAAGGCGGCGCTGACGCTGTTCACCGCGAACCAGCCGAAGCCCGAGGTGATCGTCATCAACGCGGCGGGGAGTGCGTTGCCGCGGTGGCCGAACGCGAGCCGCCCCAGCACCATCTGCGGCACCCCGGCGGCCGGTCCGCGGGCGGACAGGATCCCGTGGGCGACCGCGGCGAGCAGGTTCCCGACGACGATCGCCGCGACCGCCGCGGGCACCGACTGCCCGAACGCCGTCACCGACAGCACGCCGACGAAGATCGTCGCGAACTCCAGGTTCGGCGAGGTCCACGTCCAGAACAGCTGGCGGGGTCTGCCGTGCCGCTCGGAGTCCGGCACGGGCTCTGTGGAGCCGGGCTCGACGGCGACGATGCGGTCGCCGTACCCGCGGTCTGCGGCCGCGCCGACGGTGTTCTCGGTGGTCACCGCGCCACTGTGACCCGCGGACCGGGCGGGACGGAACCTCGGTAACCGACTGTTGACATGGTTGCCCCGTCCGGCCCGTAGTCCTGCGGATCCAGCGGACGGCCCGGTCCGCCACGATCGTCGGCATGCGGACGAACCTGAACGTGGCCCTGCAGGCCGGCGCCCTCCTGGCCGTCGCGGCCCTGCGGTTCACCGCGCCGGGGTGGTTCCTGATCATCCTGATCGTGACCGTGGTCGGCCCGGCACTCCTGGCGCTACCGACGGTGCTGTCGCTGATCGTGCTGCGACGCCGTGTGCTCGGCCCGGCCGTGGCCGCCCCGTTCGTCGCCTGCGCCGGGTTCCTGCTCGCCGGCGGGCTGCTGATGCCCGACTTCGGCGACACCGCGGACTCGGTGCGCGCCCCGCTGACGGTGCTGCTGGAGTCGGCCGGGCTGCCCGCCGGGCCGACCGAGCCGCTGTACGTCGTCGGCTCGCTTGCCCTGGCCGGCTGGTCGGTGTCGCTGGTCTGGCTGGGCGTGGCCCTGGCGCTCGACGCCCGCCGGACGCACCGGATCCCCGGGCCGCCGCACCCGGCCTGGGTGCGGCCGGTCTCCTGAGGCCGCTCGCCCCCGTCCCCGAGGCCCCCGTCCGCGCCGTCCGGACCGGTCACACCCGGGGCCGGTCCGGCCCCACCCGGCCGGCCGCGTCCGGCTCGGTCCCGGCGGGGTCTGCTCAGCCCTCGCCCGGTACCCGGATCCGCCGGGTCCGCTCGGCGCGGGCGGCGAGCTCGTCGTCGGCGGGGTAGTCGACGCCGGTCAGCGACAGGCCGTGCGGCGGCGCGACGGTCACCTCGGAGGCGCGCAGCTCGCGGCGCAGCAGTCCCGCGGGCCAGTCGGCGGGCCTGCGCCCTCGGCCGACCTCGAACACCGCGCCGACCAGGCTGCGGACCATCGAGTGGCAGAACGCGTCCGCGGAGACCGCCGCGACCAGCACGTCCGGCTCGCCCGGCGCGGGCGACCAGTCGAAGCGCTGCAGCGCGCGCACGGTCGTCGCGCCCTCGCGGCGCTTGCAGAACGCGGCGAAGTCGTGCTCGCCCAGCAGCAGTGCCGAGGCGGCGTTCATCGGCTCCGGGTCCAGCGGGTACGGCCAGGCGACGGTCTCCCGCGCCCGCAGCGGCTCGGCCCCGAACGGGGCCGTGGTGACCCGGTAGCGGTAGTGCCTGCGCAGCGCGGAGAAGCGGGCGTCGAAGGCGTCGGGTACCCGCCCGAGGTCGTGCACCCGCACGTCGGGTGGGAGCAGCCGGTTCAACCGCCTGAGCAGGCCGTCGATCTGCGGTGCGAGCGTCTCCGGGAGGTCGACGTGGCAGACCTGGCCGGACGCGTGCACCCCGGCGTCGGTGCGCCCGGCGACGGTGAGCCGCAGCGGGGTGCGCAGCACGGTCGACAGGGCCTCGGTGAGCACGCCCTGCACGGTGCGCCGGCTCGGCTGCTGGGCCCATCCGGAGAAGTCGGTGCCGTCGTAGGCGACGTCGAGCCGTAGCCGGACGGTGCCGGCTCCCGGGTCGGGGGCACCGGAGACGCCGACGAGCCCGCCGTCGGTGACGGCGGGCTCGTCGGTGTGGTGCGCTCGGCTCAGGAGCCGGACTCCTTCTTGCCCGTGGAGTCCTCGGCGGCGTCGGCAGCCTCGTCGGCGGCCTCCTCCGCGGCGGCAGCGGCGTCGACGGCCTTGTCGGCGGCCTCGGAACCCGGGGCCACCTCCTCGGCCTCGGCCGCGGCGTCGACCGCCTTCTCGGCGGCCTCCTGTGCCTCGTCGACGGCGGTGACCTCGGCCTCGGTGGCCTCGGTCGACTCGACCGTGGTGTCCTCGTCCGTGGCGGCCGGAGCGGCGGCCACGGACTGGGACGCGGCCGAACGACGGGCACGGTTCGCCTCGTCGGTGACCGTCTTCTGCTGGACCAGCTCGATGACCGCCATCGGGGCGTTGTCGCCCTTGCGCGGCATCGTCTTGGTGATCCGGGTGTAGCCACCGTTGCGGTCCGCGAAGAACGGGCCGATCTCGGTGACGAGGCGGTGCACGACCGACTTGTCGCGGATCACCTTCATGATCTCGCGCCGGTTGTGCAGATCGCCGGCCTTGGCCTTGGTGATCAGCCGCTCCGCGTACGGACGCAGCCGCCGGGCCTTGGCCTCGGTGGTGGTGATCCGGCCGTGTTCGAACAGCGAGGTCGCCAGGTTGGCCAGGATCAGCCGCTGGTGCGCGGGCGACCCGCCGAGGCGGGCACCCTTGGTGGGCTGGGGCATGGCTACAACTGCTCCGTTTCTGCGTAGTCCTGACCGTCGTCACCGAAGGTGTCCGGGTCGAACCCGCTCCCACCGTCGACGCCGTAGTCGCTCGCCGCCGCCGACGGGTCGAACCCGGGCGGGCTGTCCTTGAGGGCCAGGCCGAGACCGACGAGCTTCATCTTGACCTCGTCGATCGACTTGGCGCCGAAGTTGCGGATGTCGAGCAGGTCCGCCTCGCTGCGACCGACGAGCTCGCCGACCGTGTGGATGCCCTCGCGCTTGAGGCAGTTGTACGACCGGACCGTGAGGTCCAGCTCCTCGATCGGCATCGCGAACGCCGCGATGGTGTCCGCCTCCTGCGGGGAGGGGCCGATCTCGATGCCCTCGGCGTCCACGTTCAGCTCGCGGGCCAGGCCGAACAGCTCGACCAGGGTCTTGCCGGCCGAGGCCAGCGCGTCCCGCGGGGTGATGGACGGCTTCGACTCGACGTCGAGGATGAGCTTGTCGAAGTCGGTGCGCTGCTCGACGCGCGTGGCCTCGACCTTGTAGGTCACCTTCAGCACCGGCGAGTAGATCGAGTCGACCGGGATGCGGCCGATCTCGGCACCGGTGGCCTTGTTCTGCATCGCCGGGACGTACCCGCGACCGCGCTCGACGACGAGCTCGACCTCGAGCCGGCCCTTGTCGTTGAGCGAGGCGATGTGCAGGTCCGGGTTGTGCACGGTGACACCGGCGGGCGGGACGATGTCCCCCGCGGTGACCGCACCCGGGCCCTGCTTGCGCAGGTACATCGTCACCGGCTCGTCCTCCTCGGAGCTCACGACGAGCTCCTTGAGGTTGAGGATGATGTCGGTGACGTCCTCCTTGACCCCCGGCACGGTGGTGAACTCGTGCAGGACGCCGTCGATCCGGATGGACGTGACGGCGGCACCGGGGATCGACGACAGCAGCGTCCGGCGCAGGGAGTTACCGAGGGTGTAACCGAAGCCCGGCTCCAACGGCTCGATGACGAACCGCGACCGGGTCTCGGTGACGACGTCCTCGGCCAGTGAGGGTCGCTGAGAGATCAGCATGGGTGTGTGCCTCCTTCGCACCTGCGACAACCGCTATTTGATGTCGCAGTGGGAACCGCCGCCCCTCCCTGCGGGGCGACGGCGTGTCGAGCTACTTCGAGTAGAACTCGACGATGAGCTGCTCGGTGACCTGGGTGTCGATCTGAGCGCGCTCGGGCAGCTGGTGGACCAGGATCCGCAGGGTCGACGGGACGACCTGCAGCCACGCCGGAACCGGGCGGTCGCCCTGGGTCTCCTTGGCGATGACGAACGGGTCGGTGTTCCGCGACTTGTCCTTGACGTCGATGATGTCGTAGCGCGACACCCGGTAGCTGGGGATGTCGACCTTCTTCCCGTTGACCAGGAAGTGGCCGTGGTTCACCAGCTGACGGGCCATGCGCCGGGTGCGGGCGAGGCCCGCGCGGTACACGACGTTGTCGAGGCGCGACTCGAGGATCTGCAGCAGCTCGTCGCCGGTCTTGCCCTCGCGACGGTGCGCTTCCTCGTAGTAGGCGCGGAGCTGCTTCTCCTGCAGGCCATAGCCGAAGCGGGCCTTCTGCTTCTCCTGCAGCTGCAGGAGGTACTCGGTCTCCTTGATCCGGATCCGGCCGTGCTGGCCGGGCGGGTAGGGACGACGCTCGAACGCCTGGTCGCCGCCGACGAGGTCGGTCTTCAGTCGGCGGGACTTGCGGGTCATGGGGCCGGTGTAGCGAGCCATGGTGGTTCTCCCTTCCCCTAGACCCGGCGCCGCTTGGGCGGACGGCAGCCGTTGTGCGGCTGCGGGGTCACGTCGGAGATCGTGCCGACCTCGAGGCCGGCCGCCTGCAGCGAACGGATCGCCGTCTCACGTCCGGAGCCGGGGCCCTTGACGAAGACGTCGCACTTCTTCATGCCGTGGTCCATCGCCTTGCGGGCGGCGTTCTCGGCGGCGAGCTGCGCGGCGAACGGCGTCGACTTCCGGGAGCCCTTCAGGCCGACGTGCCCGGACGAGGCCCAGGCGATGACGGCACCGGTCGGGTCGGTGATCGACACGATCGTGTTGTTGAACGTGGACTTGATGTGGGCGTGACCGTGCGCGACGTTCTTCTTCTCGCGACGGCGGACCTTCTTGGGTCCGGCACCCTGACGTGCGCGGGGCGGCATTACTTCTTACCTGCCTTCTTCTTACCGGCGACGGTCTTCTTCGGGCCCTTGCGGCCGCGCGCGTTGGTCTTCGTGCGCTGGCCGCGGACCGGAAGGCCGCGACGGTGACGGATGCCCTGGTACGAACCGATCTCGATCTTCCGGCGGATGTCCGCCTGGATCTCACGGCGCAGGTCACCCTCGACCTGCAGGTTCGCCTCGATGTACTCGCGGAGCTTGCTGACGTCCTCGTCGGTCAGGTCCTTCGACCGGAGGTCGGGGCTCAGCGCGGTGGCCTCGAGGATCTCCTTGGACCGGGTACGTCCGACCCCGAAGATGTAGGTGAGCGCGATCTCCAACCGCTTTTCGCGGGGGAGGTCGACGCCGGCAACACGTGCCATGCGGCGTGGTCTCCTTGTTGTCGTCCCAGGTCTTCCCGATGCCCGTCCCGTTCCGCCGCTGAGCTGAGCGGGCCCCGGCCTGGTTCCGGGGGTACTACCGGGCCCGTGTGGCCCGGCAGGTGCATCGGGGGCTTCTGCTGCGCGATCAGAGGATCGCGACCGGTACCGCTCTGCTCAGCCCTGGCGCTGCTTGTGGCGCAGGTTCGAGCAGATCACGATGATCCGGCCGTGACGGCGGATCACCTGGCACTTGTCGCAGATCTTCTTGACGCTCGGCTTGACCTTCACGTCGTCTGCCTCTGTGTGTCGTTCGTGTGGGTCTCGCGACCGACCGTGGTGGAGCTGGTCGTCACTTGTAGCGGTAGACGATGCGGCCGCGGCTGAGGTCGTAGGGCGACAGCTCGACGACCACCCGGTCCTCCGGAAGGATCCGGATGTAGTGCTGGCGCATCTTCCCGCTGATGTGCGCGAGTACCCGGTGGCCGTTCTCCAGCTCCACCCGGAACATCGCGTTCGGCAGGGGTTCGACGACCCGGCCCTCGACCTCGATCGCCCCGTCCTTCTTGGCCATGTCCTCCGCTATCCGTGACAGGTGTCGGTTGCCCCGGTCGACAGCGGTGCCGACGACCGGTTCGGCGCGCGCGGACGGAGCCGGACCGAGAACACTGTGGGATACACGGAGCACACGGAGCGGACGTCACAGGACGCGCCGATGGTCCAGTGTACGGAGGCCGTATGAGGCCGGTGCAGGCGGGGGTGACGGGCGTGGTAGACGCCCGGGAGGGCGACGGTAACGGACCGACCCGGCCACCGACCAGTACCCGCGCGGAGCGCGTCGGGCACCGGAGGCGCGGGGCTCAGGCGCCGGGGCGGTCCGGTGCGCCGGCGGGCGCGGTCAGCAGCCACGGCCCGTCCTCGGTGACGGCGACGGTGTGCTCCCAGTGCACGGCCCGGCCGCCCGCCGCGGTGACGACCGTCCAGCCGTCCTCGAGCTCCAGGGTGTCCGGGTCCCCCGCGACGAGCATCGGCTCCACGGCCAGGGCCATGCCCGGGCGGAGCCGCGGCCCCTTGCCCGGCTCGCCGTGGTTGGGCAGGAACGGGTCCATGTGCATGGACGTGCCGATGCCGTGCCCGCCGTACTCGGCGACGATCCCGTAGTCGGCGCGGTCGGCCAGCGCCGCGGACCGGCACGCCTCCTGGATGGCGTACGAGACGTCGGTCAGCCGGGCCCCGTCGCGGACGGCGAGGATCCCCGCCTCCATCGCGCCACGGCAGGCCGCGGACAGGGCGAGGTCCTCCGGCGACACGTCCCCGACGGCGATGGTCACCGCGGAGTCGCCGTGCCAGCCCTCGACGATCGCACCGCAGTCCACCGAGATCAGGTCGCCCTCGGCGAGCACCTGCTTCGGCGACGGGATGCCGTGCACGATCTGCTCGTTCACCGAGGCGCAGATGCTCGCCGGGAAACCGTGGTAGCCGAGGAACGAGGGGACACCGTTGCCGTCGCGGATCGTCTGCTCGGCGAGCGCGTCGAGCTCCGCCGTGCTGACACCGGGCTTCGCGTGCTCGGTGACCGCGGCCAGCGTGGCCGCGACCAGCGCGCCCGCCACCCGCATCGCCTCGAGCTGACCGTGGGTCTTGAGCTCGATGTCCCGCCCCCGGTAGCGGGCGATGGCCCCGCGGATGCCGCCGCGACCGTTCATGTGTCCGTCCCTCGGTTCCCCGCCGTGGCGCCGGTGGTGCCGGCGCCGACCGGGTCTCAGCCGTTGCGGTTGTGCAGCGCCGAGAAGACCCGGTCGGTGATCTCGTCGATCTCGCCGACGGCGTCGATCGTGACCAGCCGGTCACGGTAGTGGTCCAGCAGCGGAGCGGTCTCCTCGCGGTAGACCCGCTGCCGGTTGCGGATGGTGTCCTCGTTGTCGTCGCTGCGGCCGCGGCCGAGCAGCCGCTGCACGACGACCTCGTCGTCGACGTCGAACTGGACGACGGCGTCGAGCTCCAGGCCCTTGTCGGACAGGATCTCGGAGAGGGAGCCCGCCTGGGCCACGTTGCGCGGGAAGCCGTCGAGGATGAAGCCGCCTGCCGTGTCGGCGTCGCCGAGCCGGTCGCGCACCATCCCGACGGTCACCTCGTCGGGGACGAGGTCCCCGGCGTCCATGTAGCGCTTCGCCTCGCGACCGAGCTCGGTCTCGTCACGCAGGTTCGCCCGGAACAGGTCCCCGGTCGAGATGTGCGGGACGTCGAGCCGCTTGGCCATCTGCTCAGCCTGGGTCCCCTTGCCGGCACCGGGCGGTCCCACCAGAACGAGTCGCACGAGACCCGACCTCCTGAAGTCTTGTCGTCCATGGCACCGGCGTCCTCGCCGGCACACGGTGCCCGAGGCACCACGATCGGGGCCGGGGCCCCGCACCGGGGTTCCCGCTCGGCCACGTTCCGGCGAGCCTAACGCAGGAAACCCTCGTAGTTCCGCTGCATGAGCTGGCTCTCGATCTGCTTCAGGGTGTCGAGGCCCACGGTGACCATGATCAGCACGGCCGTGCCGCCGAACGGGAAGTTCTGGTTCTGGCCGCTGCCGGTGATCCCGAGGAAGAAGTTCGGGAGCACCGCGATGACGCCCAGATAGAGCGACCCCGGCAGCGTGATGCGGCTGAGCACGAAGTTCAGGTACTCCGCGGTGGGCCGCCCCGGGCGGATACCCGGGATGAAGCCGCCGTACTTCTTCATGTCCTCGGCGCGCTCGTCGGGGTTGAACGTGATGCCGACGTAGAAGTACGTGAAGAAGATGATCAGTGCTACGTACAACACGATGTGCACGGGATTGGACTGATCGACCAGATAGGTCTGCACGAACTGCTGGAACCAGCCGCCGTCGTTCCCGGCGAGCCGGGCGACCAGGTCGGGCAGGTAGAGCAGCGAGCTACCGAAGATCACCGGCACGACACCGGCCTGGTTGACCTTGAGCGGCAGGTAGGTCGAGGTGCCGCCGTACATCCGGCGGCCGACCATGCGCTTGGCGTACTGCACCGGGATCCGGCGCTGGCCGTTCTCCACGAACACGACGCTGGCGATGATCGCGAGACCGAAGACGCAGACGCCGGCGAAGACCAGGCCGCCGGAGTTCTCCAGGATCAACCGGCCCTCGGCGGGGATGCGGTGCGCGATGGAGGCGAAGATCAGCAGCGACATGCCGTTGCCGATGCCGCGCTCGGTGACCTGCTCGCCCAGCCACATCACCAGCGTGGTCCCGGCGACCATGACGATCACGATGACGATCAGGGTGAAGACCGACGAGTCCGGGATGATCGGCAGCGCGCAGCCCTGGAACAGCTGACCGCGCTCGGCCAGCGCCACGAAGCCGGTGGCCTGCAGCACCGCGATACCGATCGTCAGGTACCGCGTGTACTGCGTGAGCTTGGCCTGGCCGGACTGGCCCTCCTTCTTCAGCTGCTCGAACCGCGGGATGACGACCTGCAGCAGCTGCACGATGATGCTCGCGGTGATGTAGGGCATGATGCCCAGCGCGAAGATCGACAGCTGGAGCAGTGCCCCGCCGGAGAACAGGTTGATCAGGGAGTAGACGCTGGCGTTGTCGCCGCCCTCGACCTGACGAACACATTCCTGGATGTTCGGGTACGACACCCCCGGCGAGGGGATGTTCGCCCCGAGCCGGTACACCGCCACGATCGCCAGCGTGAAGAGGATCTTCTTGCGGAGATCCGGCGTGGTCAGGGCCGCCCGGACTGCGCTGAGCACTCGGTGATCCTCCTACGACGTCGGCGGCCCGACACCGCCTGCGCCGGCCCCTGAGGGGTCGGCCGGGTTGGTCGACGCGCGTTCCGCGCCTCGCGGGACACCCGGGCCGGTGTGTACCGGCGGGGGCTGCGCGCCTCGAGGCGCGCCAGGTAATCGGTGGACACTCGGTCCGGACGTGACTGTAACAGCGGCCCGGAAACGCCTCGGCGCCGCCCACGGGCCCGGTCCACCTGGGGTGGAGCGGGCGCCACGGACGGCGCCGGGGGACGTGCGGTGGGGCCTACAGCTCGGAGACCGAGCCGCCGGCCGCCGAGATCTTCTCGCGCGCGGACGCGGAGAACTTGTGGGCCTTCACGGTCAGGGCGACGCCCGAGAGCTCGCCCTCGCCGAGGACCTTCACGAGCTGGTTCTTGCGAACCGCGCCCGCCTCGACCAGCTCGGCCGGACCGATCTCGCCGCCCTTCGGGAACAGGGTGGCCAGCTCGCCGACGTTCACGACCTGGTACTCGACCTTGAAGCGGTTCTTGAAGCCCTTGAGCTTCGGGAGCCGCATGTGCAGCGGCATCTGCCCGCCCTCGAAGCGCGGGGACACCGTCTTGCGGGCCTTGGTGCCCTTGGTACCGCGACCGGCGGTCTTGCCCTTCGAGCCCTCACCGCGACCCACACGGGTCCGCGCCTTCTTCGAGCCCGGGGCCGGCCGCAGGTCGTGGAGCTTGATGACGGAGTTCTCGTTCTCGCTCACGACTGCACCTCCTCCACGGTCACGAGGTGGCGCACCGTGTGGACGTAACCGCGGGTCTGCGGGTCCGCCTCACGCACCACCGACTGCCGGATCTTGCGCAGGCCGAGCGAGCGCAGCGTGTCGCGCTGGTTCTGCTTGCAGCCGATCCGGCTCTTCACCTGGGTGATCTTCCACGTGGCCATGTCGCTCACACCTTCGCCGCGTCGGCCTCGGCGCGCTGGCGCATCATGCTCGCCGGGGCGACGTCCTCCAGCGGCAGGCCGCGGCGGGCCGCGACCTCCTCCGGACGCTGCACCGACTTCAGCGCCGCCACCGTGGCGTGCACGATGTTGATGGCGTTGTCGGAGCCGAGGGACTTGGACAGGATGTCCGAGATCCCCGCGCACTCCAGCACCGCGCGGACCGGGCCGCCGGCGATGACACCGGTACCCGGGGAGGCCGGGCGCAGCATGACGACGCCGGCGGCGGCCTCACCCTGCACGCGGTGCACGATCGTGCCGCCGATGCGGGGAACGCGGAAGAAGTTCTTCTTCGCCTCCTCCACGCCCTTGGCGATCGCGGCCGGCACCTCCTTGGCCTTGCCGTAGCCGACGCCCACCAGGCCGTCACCGTCGCCGACGATCATCAGCGCGGTGAAGCTGAACCGGCGGCCGCCCTTGACGACCTTGGCCACGCGGTTGATCGTGACCAGCCGCTCGATGTACGGGGTCTTGTCCTGGGCCGCCCCGCCACGGCCACCGTCCCGGCGGTCCCGGTTGTTGCGGTTGTCGTTCCCACCGCTACCACCCGGGGCTCCGCCGTCACGCCGCGTACGTCCCGGCATCAGACAGTCCCTTCGATCTTCTCGGTCTGGTTCATCAGAACTCCAGGCCTCCCTCGCGGGCGGCGTCGGCCAGGGCCGCGATGCGGCCGTGGTAGGCCAGCCCGCCGCGGTCGAACACGACCGCGGAGATGCCCGCCTCCTTGGCCTTGGCGGCGATGATCTCGCCGACCTTGGCCGCCTTGGCCTTCTTGTCGCCGTCGAGGCCTCGGACCTCGGTGTCCAGCGAGGACGCGAAGGCCAGCGTGTGGCCGGCCAGGTCGTCGATCAGCTGGACGGTGATGTGCCGCGAGGAGCGGTTGACCGCCAGCCGCGGACGCACCGGCGTCCCGGAGATCTTCTTCCGGAGCCGGGCGTGCCGGCGGATGCGCGAGTCGCGGCGCTTGCGCGCCACTTGGGACGCCATCCGGCGGCGGGCGGAACCCGACACCGTCTCGTTCGTCTCGGCCATCACTTACCCGTCTTTCCGACCTTGCGGCGGACCTGCTCGCCGGCGTACCGCACACCCTTGCCCTTGTACGGGTCGGGGCGGCGCAGCTTCCGGATGTTGGCAGCGGTCTCGCCGACCAGCTGCTTGTCGATGCCGGAGACCGAGAACCGGGTCGGCGACTCGACCGCGAAGGTGATGCCCTCCGCCGGCTCGATGACGACCGGGTGCGAGTAGCCCAGGGCGAACTCGAGGTTCTGCCCCTTCAGCTGCACGCGGTAACCCACGCCGTGGATCTCCAGCTTCTTCTCGTAGCCGGCGCTGACGCCGACCACGATGTTGTTGACGAGGGAGCGGGTCAGGCCGTGGTAGGCCCTGGTCTCGCGCTCCTCGTTCGGCCGCTTCACCAGCACCGTGCCGTCGTCATCGCGCTCGATCGTGATCGGCTCGACGGCGGTGTGCGACAGGGTGCCCTTGGGGCCCTTCGCGGTGACCGTGCGGCCGTCGATGGTGATCTCCACGCCGGACGGGACGGTGATGGGCAGCTTTCCGATGCGTGACATCGTTCGTTACCCCTCTCTCACCAGACGTAGGCGAGGACTTCCCCGCCCACGCCGCTCCGGTAGGCCTGCTGGTCGGTCATCAGACCCTGAGAGGTCGAGATGATCGCGATGCCGAGGCCACCCAGGACCCGCGGCAGGTTCGTCGACTTCGCGTACACACGCAGACCGGGCTTGGAGACCCGGCGCAGACCGGCGACGCTGCGCTCGCGGTTGCGGCCGTACTTCAGCTCGACGACCAGGGACTTGCCGACCTCGGCGTCCTCGGTGTGGTGTGCCGCGATGTAGCCCTCCTTCTGAAGGATCTCCGCAATGGCGACCTTCAGCTTCGAGTGGGGCATCACGACGCGGTCGTGGTAGGCCGAGTTCGCGTTCCGCAGACGGGTCAACATGTCTGCGATCGGATCGGTCATCGTCATGGTGTCTGTCTCTTTCCCGCCGTGGTTCCTCGTACCGGCGCGGTGCCCCTGTGCGGGGCACCGCACCGGTGCGGGCCTGCGGCGATCGGATCCGCTGCCCCGCGGACGCGGGGCGGTCGGATCACCAGCTGGACTTGCTCACACCCGGCAGCTCGCCGGCGTGCGCCATGTCTCGCAGGCACACGCGGCAGAGGCCGAACTTGCGGAACACGGCACGCGGCCGGCCGCACTTGTTGCAGCGGGTGTAACCCCGCACGGCGAACTTCGGCTTCGCGTTCGCCTTGTTGATGAGCGCCTTCTTCGCCATTCGCTCAGCTCTCCTTGAACGGGAAGCCCAGGTGGCGCAGCAGCGCCCGGCCCTCGGCGTTCGTGGTCGCGGTGGTCACGACCGTGATGTCCATGCCCCGCGGCCGGTCGATGGAGTCCGGGTCGATCTCGTGGAACATCGACTGCTCGTTCAGGCCGAACGTGTAGTTGCCACGCCCGTCGAACTGGTTGCCCTCGAGGCCGCGGAAGTCGCGGATACGGGGCAGCGCGATGGTCAGGAGACGGTCGAGGAACTCCCACATCCGGTCGTTGCGGAGGGTCACCTTCGCGCCGATCGGCATGCCCTCGCGCAGCTTGAACTGCGCGATGGACTTGGTGGCACGACGCAGCTGCGGCTTCTGGCCGGTGATGGTGGCCAGGTCCCGCAGCGCACCGTCGATCAGCTTCGAGTCGCGGGCGGCGTCACCGACACCCATGTTCACCACGACCTTGGTCAGGCCGGGGATCTGCATGACGTTGGTGTAGCCGAACTCCTCGCGGAGCTTGTCGAGGATCTCGTCGCGGTACCGCTGCTTGAGCCTCGGCGCGGTCTTCTCAGCCGTGGTCATCTCAGATCTCCTTCCCGTTGCGCCTGGAGATCCGGACGCGGCGGGTGGTGCCGTCCTCGCCCTCGACGGCCTTCTTGCCGATACGGGTCGGCTTGCCGTCGGAGTCGCACACCATCACGTTCGAGACGTGGATGGCGGCCTCCTGGGTGACGATCCCGCCGCTCTCGGCCCCGCGCTGGTTCTGGCTGATCCGGGTGTGCTTCTTGATCCGGTTCACGCCCTCGACCAGCACGCGCTGGCGCTCCGGGTAGGCCGCGATGACCTTGCCCCGTGCACCCTTGTCCTTGCCGGCGATCACCAGAACGGTGTCGCCCTTCTTGACCTTCATCTTCGCCTTCATGTCAGAGCACCTCCGGGGCCAGGGAGATGATCCTCATGAACTTGCGGTCGCGCAGCTCGCGCCCGACCGGGCCGAAGATACGGGTCCCCCGAGGTCCGTTGTCCGCCTTGATCAGCACGGCGGCGTTCTCGTCGAAACGGATGTAGCTGCCGTCGGGACGGCGCTTCTCCTTCTTGGTGCGCACGATGACCGCCTTGACGACGTCACCACGCTTCACGCCGGCGCCGGGGATGGCCTCCTTGACCGTGGCGACGATGACGTCGCCGATCCCGGCGTAGCGCCGCGCGGAGCCGCCCAGCACCCGGATGCACAGGATCTCCTTGGCACCGGTGTTGTCGGCGACGCGCAGCCGCGACTCCTGCTGGATCACTTCGACTCCTACTTGGCCTTCTCGAGGATCTCCACCAGCCGCCAGCGCTTGGTCGCCGACAGCGGACGGGTCTCCATGAGGCGGACACGGTCGCCGATACCGGCGGTGTTCCCCTCGTCGTGCGCCTTGACCTTGCTGGTCCGGCGGATGACCTTGCCGTACAGGGGGTGCTTCACCCGGTCCTCGAGGGAGACGACGATCGTCTTCTCCATCTTGTCGGACACGACCAGGCCCTCGCGGACCTTGCGCTCCCCGCGCTCGTCGTTCTTCTGCTCGTCGCTCACGCCGCGCCCTCGCTCTCGGTCGGTGCGGCGGAAAGGCCGAGCTCACGCTCGCGCATCACGGTGTAGCACCGCGCGATGTCGTGACGGACGGCCCGCAGCCGCCGGTTGTTGTCCAGCTGCCCGGTGGCCATCTGGAAGCGGAGGTTGAACAGCTCCTCCTTGGCCTCCCGGACACGCACGACCAGCTCCTCGTCGGAGAGCTCGCGCAGCTCGGCGGCCTTGGTGTTGCCACTGCTCGCCATCAGATGTCACCACCCTCACGGGACACGATCCGGCACTTCATGGGCAGCTTGTGGATCGCACGGGTCAGGGCCTCGTGCGCCACCTCGCGGTTCGGGAAGCTCATCTCGAAGAGCACCCGGCCCGGCTTGACGTTCGTGACCCACTTCTCGGGCGAACCCTTACCGGAACCCATGCGGACCTCGGCCGGCTTCTTGGTCATCGGGATGTCCGGGAAGACGTTGATCCAGATCTTCCCGCCACGACGGATGTGCCGGTTGATCGCGATACGCGCCGACTCGATCTGCCGGTTCGACACGTAGGCCGGCTCCAGCGCCTGGATGCCCCAGTCGCCGAAGGTGACCGCGGTACCACCGCTGGCCATGCCCTTGCGCTTGGGACGGTGCTGCTTGCGGTGCTTGACCTTGCGTGGGATCAGCATCGGTCAGCTCTCCCCACCGTTGCTCTGGTTCTCACCGGAGGCCGGGGCCTCGGCGGTCGCCGTCGCGGCGCCGCCGGCCTGGCCCGCGCTCTGCGCGGCACGCCCGGCCTCGGTGCTGGTCGCAGTGGTGCCCGAGGCACCGGAACGGCGCCGGGCCGGACGCTCACGGCGCGGGCCACGGCCCGGGGCCTCGGCGGCGGCCGGGACGCCCTCGCGGCGGCCACCGACGACGTCGCCCTTGTAGATCCAGACCTTCACGCCGATGCGGCCGAAGGAGGTCCGGGCCTCGAACAGGCCGTAGTCGATGTCCGCACGCAGCGTGTGCAGCGGGACCCGACCCTCGCGGTAGAACTCCGACCGCGACATCTCGGCACCGCCGAGGCGGCCCGAGCACTGGACCCGGATGCCCTTGACCTGCGGGCTGCGCATGGCCGACTGGATGGCCTTGCGCATCGCACGCCGGAACGCGACCCGGTTCGACAGCTGCTCGGCGACGCCCTGGGCGACGAGCTGCGCGTCGGACTCGGAGTTCTTGACCTCGAGGATGTTCAGCTGGACCTGCTTCTTGGTCAGCTTCTCGAGGTTGCCCCGGATCCGGTCGGCCTCCGCGCCACGACGGCCGATCACGATGCCCGGGCGCGCGGTGTGGATGTCCACCCGCACGCGGTCGCGGGTGCGCTCGATCTCGACCTTGGAGATGCCGGCCCGCTCCATGCCCTTGGAGAGCATGCGGCGGATCTCGACGTCCTCCTTGACGTACTCGGAGTACTGCTTGTCGGCGTACCAGCGCGACTTCCAGTCCGTGGTGATGCCCAGGCGGAAGCCGTGCGGGTTGATCTTCTGCCCCATCAGCGGGCCCTCCCCTTCGCACCACGACGGCCGGCCTTCTGCGGAACCGACTCGACCTCGATGGTGATGTGGCTCGTCCGCTTGCGGATGCGGTACGCACGCCCCTGGGCGCGCGGCCGGATCCGCTTCAGCGTCGGGCCCTCGTCGACCATCGCCACGGCGACCACGAGGGTCTCCGGGTCCAGGTCCAGGTTGTTCTCGGCGTTGGCCGCGGCGCTCGCCACGACCTTCGCGACGGGCTCCGCCGCGGCCTGCGGCGAGAACCGCAGGATCGCCAGCGCCTCGTCGACCGGCAGGCCGCGGACCAGGTCCACGACACGACGGGTCTTCATCGGCGAGCTGCGGACGAACCGCGCCACGGCGCGCGCACGAGTCGGCTCGAGCGCAGCGCCGGTGGTCTCGGCAGTGGTCTCTGCCATTTTCTCCACCTCTCCTAGTCGCTACTCGGGCCGGCTACTAGCGCCGACGCGCCTTGCGGTCGTCCTTGATGTGACCCCGGAAGGTCCGGGTGGGGGCGAACTCGCCCAGCTTGTGACCGACCATCGAGTCGGACACGAACACCGGGACGTGCTTGCGGCCGTCGTGCACGGCGATGGTGTGACCGATCATGTCCGGGATGATCGTGGACCGACGGGACCACGTGCGGATGACGGTCTTCTTGCCGGACTCGTTGAGGACGTCCACCTTCTTGAGCAGGTGGTCGTCCACGAAGGGGCCCTTCTTCAGGCTGCGCGGCATGTCTTACCTCCCTGCTCAGCGCTTCTTGCCGGTACGACGCCGGCGGACGATCAACTTGTCGGACGGCTTGTTGCGGCGGGTACGGCCCTCGGGCGTACCGGCCGGGTTCACCGGGTGGCGGCCACCGGAGGTCTTGCCCTCACCACCACCGTGCGGGTGGTCCACCGGGTTCATGACGACACCACGGACGGTCGGGCGCTTGCCCTTCCACCGCATACGGCCGGCCTTACCCCAGTTGATGTTGGCGTGCTCCGAGTTGCCCACCTCGCCGACGGTGGCGCGGCAGCGCACGTCGACGTAGCGGATCTCGCCGGAGGGCATCCGCAGCTGCGCGTAGGGCCCGTCCTTGGCGACCAGCTGGACGCCGACACCGGCCGAGCGCGCGATCTTGGCGCCGCCACCGGGGCGGAGCTCGATCGCGTGCACCACGGTGCCCGTCGGGATGTTGCGCAGCGGCAGGTTGTTACCCACCTTGATGTCGGCCCGGGGACCGTTCTCGATCTTGTCGCCCTGCTTGAGCTTCGCCGGCGCGATGATGTAGCGCTTCTCGCCGTCGGCGTAGTGCAGCAGTGCGATCCGCGAGGTGCGGTTCGGGTCGTACTCGATGTGCGCGACCTTCGCCGGCACGCCGTCCTTGTCGTTACGACGGAAGTCGATCAGACGGTAGGCGCGCTTGTGTCCGCCACCCTGGTGACGGGTGGTGATCCGCCCGTGCGCGTTGCGGCCGCCCTTGTTGTGCAGCGGGCGCAGCAGCGACTTCTCGGGGGTGTCCCGGGTGATCTCGGCGAAGTCCGACACGCTCGAGCCACGACGGCCCGGGGTGGTCGGCTTGTACTTACGAATGGCCATGGGTCAGCTCGCTCCCTCAGCTCGCCGGGCCACCGAACACGTCGATCGCCTTGCTCTCCTCGGAGAGCGTGACGATCGCGCGCTTGGTGTCCTTGCGCTTGCCGTAGCCGGTGCGGGAGCGCTTGCGCTTGCCCGGGCGGTTCAGCGTGTTCACGCTGGTCACCTTGACCCCGAACACCTTCTCCACGGCGATCTTGATCTGGGTCTTGTTCGCGTCCGGTGCCACGACGAAGGTGTACTGGCGCTCGTCGAGCAGCCCGTAGCTCTTCTCCGAGACGACCGGCGCGAGCAGCACGTCCCGCGGGTCCGTGATCACTTGTCGGCCTCCTCAGCGCGGCGGCCGGCAGCCTTCGGCTTCGCGATCGGGCCGGCCAGGAACTCGTCCAGCGCCGCCTGCGTGAACAGCACGACGTCGTTGACGAGCACGTCGTGGGTGTTCAGCTGGTCGGGCGCGATCAGGTGGACCTGCGGCAGGTTGCGCAGGCTCAGCAGAGCGTTCTCCGCGGAGCGCTCGACGACAGCGAGCACCCGGCGCGCGTCGGGCACGACGGCCTCGATCGCCTTGCGGGCGGCCTTGGTCGACGGTGCGTCGCCCTCGGAGAAGGCGGACACGACGTGCACGGCGCCGGCGCGGGCCCGGTCGGAGAGGGCGCCACGCAGGGCGGCGGCCTTCATCTTCTTCGGGGTCCGCTGCGAGTAGTCGCGGGGCGTCGGGCCGTGGACGATGCCACCACCGGCGAACTGCGGCGCACGGATCGAGCCCTGACGGGCGCGACCGGTGCCCTTCTGCCGGTACGGCTTCTTGCCACCGCCGCGGACCTCGCCGCGACCCTTCACGTCGTGCGTGCCCTGACGCGCGGCGTTGAGCTGCGCGGTCACCACCTGGTGCATGAGGGCGATGTTCGCCGTCACGTCGAAGACGTGGTCCGGCAGCTCGACGCTGCCGGAGGCGGAACCCTCGGGAGTCTTGATCTGCACGGTGCTCACTTGCCATCACCCTTCGCGGGGGTCTTCACCACGACGAGGCCACCGCGCGGACCGGGGACGGCGCCCTTGACGAGCAGCAGCCCGCGCTCGGCGTCCACCCGGTGGACCTTCAGGTTCTGCGTGGTCTGGCGGTCGGAACCCATCCGGCCGGCCATCCGCACACCCTTGAACACGCGGCCCGGGGTGGCGCAGCCGCCGATGGAGCCCGGCGAACGGTGCTTGCGCTGCGTGCCGTGCGAGGCGCCCAGGCCCTTGAACCCGTGGCGCTTCATGACACCGGCGAAGCCCTTGCCCTTGGTCACGCCCACCACGTCGACCTCGGCCACCTCGGCGAACGCCTCGACGGTGACCTCCTGGCCGGTGGCGTACTCGGCGGCGTCGGAGGTGCGGAGCTCCAGGACGTGGCGACGGGGGGTGACGCCGGACTTGGCGAAGTGGCCGGACTCCGGCTTGTTCACCTTGCGCGGGTCGATGGCCCCGTAGGCCAGCTGGACGGCGGTGTAGCCGTCGGTCTCCTGCGAGCGCACCTGCGTCACGACGTTCGGTCCGAGCTGGACCACGGTGACCGGCACGATGCGGTTGTTCTCGTCGAACAACTGGGTCATCCCGAGCTTGGTGCCCAGGAGGCCGGTGACCTTCTTCGTCTGCTTGGTGGCAGTCGTCTTCTTGAATGCAGCAGTCATCGTCTCCACCCCGCCGTCACTGAATGTTGACGTCGACGCTCGCCGGCAGGTCGATGCGCATGAGCGCGTCGACCGTCTTGGGCGTCGGGTCGAGGATGTCGATGAGTCGCTTGTGCGTGCGCATCTCGAAGTGCTCGCGCGAGTCCTTGTACTTGTGCGGCGAGCGGATGACGCAGTACACGTTCTTCTCGGTAGGCAGCGGCACGGGGCCGACGACCCGGGCACCGGTACGCGTCACGGTCTCCACGATCTTGCGAGCAGACGCGTCGATTGCCTCGTGGTCATAGGCCTTGAGCCTGATGCGGATCTTCTGTCCCGCCATGGTCGTCGGTCGTCCTCTTCTTCCTGCCGCGGGGGTGTCGCGGTTCGGCCCCGTAAGAACTCGCGCCGTGCTGCCACCGGATGTCCGGCGGGCCGGCTGCGGCCCGTGCTCTGTTCAGGTCTCTGTCGGCCCGGAGTCGCGCGTCCAGTTCCCTGGAGCACTCGTCCTGCCGGGGCTCTCCGGTCCACGAGGTCGGGCGTGTCGCGCCCTGCCCGCATGGTTGTGCCCGGGTCACCGCGTCCCACCCCCATCTGGGGCGGGCATGTCGCTCGGAATCTCCCCGGTAACGCAGCGGACCGCAGAACCGGGGGTGACAACGAACATGGCGCGTGGTGCGCGACCCCTGGACTACCGGGGAGACCGGGAACAGAGGCGGCGCTTCCACGCGCCATGCTCATCGTGCAACCCGTCAAGGATGACACACCGCTGTGCGGCACCCTCGACCGGGGGGTGGGTAACGGGGCCGCCCCGGGGGACGGCCCCGTCACATCACGCGTTGATCTTGGTGACCTGGCCGGCGCCCACGGTGCGGCCACCCTCACGGATGGCGAACTGCAGGCCCTCCTCCATGGCGATCGGCTGGATCAGCTGAACGCTCATGGTGGTGTTGTCACCCGGCATGACCATCTCGGTGCCCTGCGGGAGGGTCACGACGCCGGTCACGTCGGTCGTCCGGAAGTAGAACTGCGGACGGTAGTTGTTGAAGAACGGGGTGTGACGGCCGCCCTCGTCCTTGCCCAGGATGTACACCTGGCCCTCGAACTCGGTGTGCGGCGTGATCGAGCCCGGCTTCACGACGACCTGGCCGCGCTCCACGTCCTCACGCTTGATACCGCGCAGGAGCAGACCCACGTTCTCGCCGGCGCGACCCTCGTCGAGGATCTTGCGGAACATCTCGACACCGGTGACGGTGGTCGAGGTCTTGTTCGGCCGGATGCCGACGATGTCGACGGTCTCGTTGACCTTGACGATGCCGCGCTCGATACGGCCGGTGACGACCGTGCCGCGACCGGTGATCGTGAAGACGTCCTCGACGGGCATGAGGAACGGCTTCTCGATGTCGCGCTCGGGCTCCGGGATGGCCTCGTCGACCGCGTCCATGAGCTCGACGATGGCCTCGGCCCACTTGTCGTCGCCCTCGAGCGCCTTCAGCGCCGAGACGCGCACGATCGGGAGGTCGTCGCCCGGGTAGTCCTGATCCGACAGGAGCTCGCGGACCTCCATCTCGACGAGCTCCATGATCTCCTCGTCGTCGACCATGTCCGCCTTGTTCAGGGCGACGACGATGTACGGCACGCCGACCTGACGCGCGAGCAGCACGTGCTCACGGGTCTGGGGCATCGGGCCGTCGGTCGCGGCGACCACCAGGATCGCGCCGTCCATCTGGGCGGCACCGGTGATCATGTTCTTCACGTAGTCGGCGTGCCCGGGGCAGTCGACGTGCGCGTAGTGCCGCTTCTCGGTCTGGTACTCGACGTGCGCGATGGAGATCGTGATACCGCGCTGGCGCTCTTCCGGCGCCTTGTCGATCATGTCGAACGCCGAAGCCTCGTTGAGGTTCGGGTACTTGTCGTGCAGAACCTTGGTGATGGCCGCCGTCAGCGTGGTCTTGCCGTGGTCGATGTGACCGATGGTGCCGATGTTGACGTGCGGCTTGGTCCGCTCGAACTTCGCCTTCGCCACTGCTGGGTCCTCCTGGACTCGTGTCTGTACTCCGCCGTGCTGACGGCAGGTCTGTGGGTGTCGGGTGGTGCGGGCCGCGGACCTTACCGATCCGCGGACCGCACCCTCCGAGCAGGTCGGGCACTGGGGCCCGCCCCGGGGAGCTCTTACTCGCCCGTGGCCTTCGCGATGATCTCCTTCGCCACGTTCGCCGGAACCTCGGCGTAGGAGTCGAAGACCATCGTGTAGTTCGCCCGGCCCTGGGTCCGCGACCGCAGGTCGCCGACGTAGCCGAACATCTCGGACAGCGGCACGGTCGCCTTCACGACACGGGCACCGGCCCGCTCCTCCATGGCCTGGATCTGGCCGCGGCGGGAGTTCAGGTCGCCGATGACGTCACCCATGTAGTCCTCGGGCGTCATCACCTCGACGGCCATCATCGGCTCGAGGATGGCGGGGCTCGCCTTGCGGGCCGCCTCCTTGAACGCCATCGAACCGGCGACCTTGAAGGCCATCTCCGAGGAGTCGACCTCGTGGTACTGACCGTCCAGCAGCGTGAGCTTCACACCGACGACGGGGTAGCCGGCCTGGATGCCGTACTGCATGGCGTCCTGGGCACCGGCGTCGACCGACGGGATGTACTCCCGCGGGACACGGCCACCGGTGACCTTGTTCTCGAACTCGTACAGCGCACCGTCACCGCTGGTGAGCGGCTCGAGCTTGATGATGACGCGGGCGAACTGACCCGAGCCACCGGTCTGCTTCTTGTGCGTGTACTCGAACTTCTCGACGGCCTTCTTGATGGTCTCCCGGTAGGCCACCTGCGGCTTACCGATGTTGGCCTCGACCTTGTAGTCGGACTTCATCCGGTTGACCAGCACCTCGAGGTGCAGCTCGCCCATGCCGGCGATGATGGTCTGGCCGGTCTCGTCGTCCAGGGAGACCTGGAACGTCGGGTCCTCCTCCGCCAGCTTCTGGATCGCCAGCGAGAGCTTCTCCTGGTCCGCCTTCGACTTGGGCTCGACGGCGACCTGGATGACCGGGTCCGGGAAGGTCATCGACTCGAGGACGATCGGGTTCTGCGGGTCGCAGAGCGTGTCGCCGGTGGTCGTGTCCTTCAGACCGATGACCGCGTAGATGTGGCCCGCGATGGCCTCGTCGACCGGGTTCTCCTTGTTGGAGTGCATCTGGAAGACCTTCCCGATGCGCTCCTTCCGGTCCTTGGTCGAGTTGATGACCTGGGCGCCGGCGGCGACCTGACCCGAGTAGACCCGGATGTAGGTGAGCTTGCCGAAGAACGGGTGCGCGGCGATCTTGAAGGCCAGCGCCGAGAACGGCTCGTCCTTCGACGGCTTGCGGGTCGCCGGGGTCTCGCCGTCGGTGAGGAAGCCCTCGACCGGCGGGAGGTCGTACGGCGACGGCAGGTACGCGATCACCGCGTCCAGCATCGGCTGGACACCCTTGTTCTTGAAGGCCGAGCCGCACAGGACCGGGTACGCGGCGCGGTTGGTCACCAGCGCGCGGATACCCGTCTTGATCTGCTCGGTCGTCAGCTCCTCGCCACCGAGGTAGAGCTCCATGAGCTCGTCGTCGGTCTCGGCGACGGCCTCGACCAGCGCCGTGCGGTACTCCTCGGCCTTGGCCTGCAGATCCGCCGGGATCTCCTCGACGGTGTAGTCCTCGCCCTTGGCGACCTCGCCACGCCAGGTCAGCGCGCGCATCTCGACCAGGTCGACGACGCCGATGAAGTCGCTCTCGGAGCCGATCGGGATCTGCAGCGGCAGCGGAGTGGCGTTCAGCCGGTCCTTGATGGTCTGGACCGTGTAGTAGAAGTCCGCGCCCAGCTTGTCCATCTTGTTGACGAAGCAGATGCGGGGGACGTCGTACTTGGTGGCCTGCCGCCAGACCTGCTCGGACTGCGGCTCGACCCCCTCCTTGCCGTCGAACACCGCGACCGCACCGTCGAGGACGCGGAGGTTGCGCTCCACCTCGACCGTGAAGTCGACGTGCCCGGGGGTGTCGATGATGTTGATCTGGTGGTTCTTCCAGAAGCAGGTCGTCGCGGCCGACGTGATCGTGATGCCGCGCTTCTGCTCCTCCTCCATCCAGTCCATGGTGGCGCCGCCGTCGTGGACCTCACCGATCTTGTAGTTGATCCCGGTGTAGTACAGGATCCGCTCGGTGGTGGTCGTCTTACCGGCGTCGATGTGGGCCATGATGCCGATGTTGCGGACCTTGGTGAGGTCCGTCAGCACGTCCTGTGCTGCCACTAGCTCAGCTCTCCCTCGATCGCGAGTGGGCGCCCGACGGTCGGCCGGTCACCAGCGGTAGTGGGCGAAGGCGCGGTTCGACTCCGCCATCTTGTGCATGTCCTCGCGCCGCTTGACGCTGGCACCGAGGCCGTTGCTCGCGTCGAGCAGCTCGTTCATGAGGCGCTCGACCATGGTCTTCTCACGGCGCTGGCCGGAGTAGGTGACCAGCCAGCGCAGCCCGAGCGTGGTCTGCCGGACGGCACGGACCTCGACGGGGACCTGGTAGGTCGCGCCACCGACACGGCGGCTGCGGACCTCGAGGGCCGGCTTCACGTTGTCGAGAGCGCGCTTCAGCGTGACCACCGGGTCGGTGCCGGTCTTGTCACGGGTCCCCTCGAGGGCGGCGTAGACGATGCGCTCGGCGAGCGACCGCTTACCGTCCTGGAGGACCTTGTTCACCAGCTGGGTGACCAGCGGCGAGCCGTAGACCGGGTCCGAGACCAGCGGCCGCTTCGGGGCGGGGCCCTTGCGGGGCATCAGCTCTTCTCCTTCTTCGCGCCGTAGCGGCTGCGGGACTGCTTGCGGTTCTTCACGCCCTGGGTGTCCAGGGACCCACGGATGACCTTGTAGCGCACGCCGGGGAGGTCCTTCACACGACCGCCGCGCACGAGCACGATGCTGTGCTCCTGCAGGTTGTGGCCCTCACCGGGGATGTACGCGGTGACCTCGATGCCGCTGGACAGGCGCACACGGGCGACCTTGCGCAGCGCCGAGTTCGGCTTCTTGGGCGTGGTGGTGTACACGCGGGTGCAGACCCCGCGGCGCTGAGGGCTTCCCTTGAGCGCGGCGGTCTTGGTCTTGGAGACCTTGTCCTCGCGGCCCTTGCGGACCAGCTGCTGGATCGTGGGCATGAACCGTCTACTTCTTCCCGTCGACGTGGCTCGACTGTCTCGCTCGCCGTGACACTGGTGATCTTCGTTCGGTGTCCCGGGGCCCCGGGCGCCGGCGTGGCCACCGGCTCTCGCCGGACTCCGCCACCGTCGCGCCGGACCCCGAGGTCGGGCGTGTCGTCCCGGGCACGCTCGGGGCCGGAAGGGCCCCGCGGAGGCTGTCGGGACGTCCGGCGTGCCCTGCTCCGGGGCGCAACCACAGATCTGAGGGTCGGAACCAACGGATCGGTGCACACCACGGGACACGCGGACCTGCCCGACCGGAGCCGAGCACAGGACATGAGAATACCCGGCCCTCTTCGACACGGTCAAAGCGGGTCCGTTCCGGGCGTTCGCCTCGGACCTGCCTTCGGGACCATCGGGGGCTTCGATGGTCCTCGGATCCCCCGGGACGACGCCCCGGAGGAGACCTGTGATGACCCGACGATGCCGTACGACGCCGTCACTGGCAAGCGGACTCACCCGCTCGTCGCAGATCGACGGCCGCTCGTCGCGGTCGGATCGGTGTGGGCGATGACTGCGCCACAGCACGATCCCGCCGTGTCGATCACGGTGTGGATCACCCTGTGGACGGTGGCGACGGAGGGACGGTTACGGTCCGGTATGCACCTGCCGACGGCCGTCAACCGCCTCGCCACGCGCGCACTCATCGCGCCCTTGCTCGCCCCGACACTACCCGTCGCCCTGAGACGGCGTGGACTCGACCTCATCGGCGCCTCGCTCCCGCTCCCCCGCGGCACCCGCCGCGACCTCGGGACGCTGGGCGGCGTGCCCACCGCGGTCGTCGCACCTCCCGGGCCGCTGGCCCCGCACCGGGTGCTCTACCTGCACGGCGGCGGGTACCTCGTGGGGTCCTCGGCGTCGCACCGGCCGCTGCTCGCCGGGCTCGCGCACGCCACCGGCAGCGCGGTCCTCGCTCCGCACTACCGGCTCGCCCCGGAGCACCCGTTCCCGGCCGCCCTCGACGACGCGTACGCCGCCTGGGCCGCCCTGCGCGCCGCGGGGATCCCGGCCCGGCACATCGCGGTGGCCGGCGACTCCGCGGGCGGCGGGCTGACCATGTCGCTGCTGCTGCGGCTGCGTGCGACCGGCGAGGATCTCCCGGGCTCCATCGGACTGATCTCGCCCTGGCTGGACCTGTCCTGCACCGCGGACGCGCTCACCCGCAACGTCGCCTCCGACGCGATGCTGGATCCGTCGTGGCTGCCCGACGCCGTCACCGACTACGCGGGCCCGCACACCGGCGCCCCCGAGCTCCTGCCTCTCGACGCGGACCTGGCCGGGCTGCCGCCGGTCCACGTCGTCGCCGGTGCCGACGAGATCCTCGTCGACGACGCCGACACCCTCGTCGAGCGCGCCCGCGCGGCCGGGACACCGGTCACCTACGAGCGCGCGCCCGGCATGTGGCACGCCTTCCCGACGCTGGCCGGGCTGTTGGCGGAGGCCGACGCCTCGCTGCGCACCCTGGGCCTGGCCCTGCGGGCGGACTGCCTGCGCTGAGGCCCGCACCCCGCGTACAGCCCCGGAACGCACGAACGGGGCCGGGCACCGCCACGGGAGCGCGGTGTCCGGCCCCGTCCGGGACCTGTCCGGTCACGGTCCGGACCCACCGTCGTGGGTCCGGACCGGACAACTACCTCAGCGGTAGTCGCGACCGAAGTCGTAGTCGTCCAGCGGCACCGCGGCACCGGTGCCCGTGCCGAAGACGTCGGGGCTGTAGTAGCCGTCGTCGTAGCTCGGCAGTGCGTAGGCGGCCGCGCGGGCCTCCTCGGTCGGCTGGACCTGGATGTTGCGGTACCGGTTGATGCCGGTACCCGCCGGGATCAGCTTACCGATGATCACGTTCTCCTTGAGCCCGACGAGCTTGTCGCGCTTTCCGTTGATCGCGGCATCGGTGAGGATGCGGGTGGTCTCCTGGAACGAGGCCGCGGACAGCCACGACTCCGTCGCCAGCGAGGCCTTGGTGATCCCCATCAGGACCGGACGGCCGGAGGCCGGCTCCAGCCCCTCGGCGACGACCCGGCGGTTCTCCGACTCGAACTCGCCCCGCTCGGCCAGTGCGCCGGGCAGGAACTCGGTCGCACCCGAGTCGATGATCGTGACCCGGCGCAGCATCTGCCGGACGATGACCTCGATGTGCTTGTCGTGGATGTCCACGCTCTGCGTGCGGTACACCTTCTGCACCTCACGCACGAGGTGCAACTGCACCTCACGCGGGCCCATGACACGCAACACCTCGTGCGGGTCCGCCATGCCCTCGAGGAGCAGCTGGCCGACCGTCACGTGGTCGCCGTCCGCGAGCGGACGCTCGGTGCCGTCGACGGTGGTCATCCCGAGCCACTGCCGCTTGGACAGCTTCTCGTAGACGATCTCCTCGCCGCCGTCGTCCGGGATCAGCGTGATCTTCCAGAACCGGTCGCCGTCCTCGATGCGGATGCGGCCGTCGACGTCGGCGATCGGCGCCTTACCGCGCGGGACCCGGGCCTCGAACAGCTCGGTGACACGCGGCAGACCGGTCGTGATGTCGTCACCCGCGACGCCACCCTGCTTGAACGTACGCATCGTCAGCTGGGTGCCGGGCTCACCGATGGACTGCGCGGCGACGATGCCGACGGCCTCGCCGACGTCCACCAGCTTGCCGGTGGCCATCGATCGGCCGTAGCACATGCCGCAGATACCGGTGGCCGAGGCGCAGGTCAGCGCGGAGCGGACCCGGACCGTCTTGACGCCGGCCGCGACGAGCGCGTCCAGCACGGCGTCGCCGAGGTCGTCGCCCTTGCGCACCAGCACGGTGCCGTCCGCCGCGGTGATCTCCTCGCCGGAGGTCCGGGCGTACACCGAGGTACGCAGGTAACGGTGCGGGATGAACCGACCGTCGCTCGTCTCCTCGGTGACCGCCATCGGGATGGCACGCTCGGTGCCGCAGTCGACCTCGCGGACGATGACGTCCTGCGACACGTCGACCAGACGACGGGTCAGGTACCCGGAGTCCGCGGTCCGCAGCGCGGTGTCCGCCAGACCCTTACGGGTGCCGTGCGTGGAGATGAAGTACTCCAGCACCGACAGGCCCTCGCGGTACGAGGCCTTGATCGGACGCGGGATGAACTCGCCCTTGGGGTTCGCGACCAGACCCTTCATACCCGCCAGCTGGCGGATCTGGGTCATGTTGCCCGCGGCCCCGGACTGCACGATCGTCGGGATCGGGTTGTCCTCGGGGAAGTTCTGCTCCATCGCCTTGGCGACCTCCTCGGTCGCCCGGCTCCAGATCTTGACCATCTCGTCGTTGCGCTCCTGGTGCGACAGGGCACCACGCTGGTAGCGCTTGTTGATCTGGTCGGCCTTCGCCTCGTACTCCTCGAGGATGCCCGCCTTGGCCGGCGGGACCAGCACGTCCGCGATCGAGATCGTGACGCCGGAGCGCGTGGCCCAGTAGAAGCCCGCGTCCTTCAGCCGGTCCAGGACCTGCGCGACCTCGGTCATCGAGTAGCGCTCGGCCAGCTCGTTGACGATCGTGGCCTGGCGCTTCTTCGGCAGCGGCTCGTTGACGAACGGGTAGTCCGCCGGCAGGAGCTCGTTGAACAGCACCCGCCCGAGCGTGGTCTCCGCGGTCCAGACGCCGTCCTCGGTCACGGTCCCGGCGTCCGAGCCCGGGGTCGGGGTAACCTGCGGAAGCCGGATCTTGATCGGCGCCTGCAGGTGGAGGACCTTGCGGTCGTAGGCCATGATCGCCTCGGCCGCGGAGCCGTAGTGGTTCCCGGCGCCGTGGGCGTCCTCCCGGAGACGGGTCAGGTGGTACAGACCCGTGACCATGTCCAGACGCGGCATCGCCAGCGGGCGACCCGACGCCGGGGACAGGATGTTGTTCGACGACAGCATCAGCACGCGGGCCTCGGACTGCGCCTCGGCCGACAGCGGCAGGTGCACCGCCATCTGGTCACCGTCGAAGTCCGCGTTGAACGCCTCGCAGACCAGCGGGTGCAGCTGGATGGCCTTGCCCTCCACCAGCTGCGGCTCGAAGGCCTGGATGCCGAGACGGTGCAGCGTGGGCGCACGGTTCAGCAGCACGGGGTGCTCGGAGATGACCTCCTCGAGCACGTCCCACACCTGCGAGCGGCCGCGCTCGACCATCCGCTTGGCGGACTTGATGTTCTGCGCGTGGTTGAGGTCCACCAGGCGCTTCATCACGAACGGCTTGAACAGCTCCAGCGCCATCTGCTTGGGCAGACCGCACTGGTGCAGCTTCAGCTGCGGGCCGACGACGATGACCGAACGGCCCGAGTAGTCGACGCGCTTGCCGAGCAGGTTCTGGCGGAACCGGCCCTGCTTGCCCTTCAGCAGGTCGGACAGCGACTTGAGCGGGCGGTTGCCCGGACCGGTCACCGGCCGGCCACGGCGGCCGTTGTCGAACAGCGCGTCGACGGACTCCTGGAGCATCCGCTTCTCGTTGTTGACGATGATCTCGGGCGCGCCCAGGTCGATCAGTCGCTTGAGGCGGTTGTTCCGGTTGATGACCCGGCGGTACAGGTCGTTCAGGTCCGAGGTCGCGAAGCGGCCACCGTCGAGCTGCACCATCGGACGCAGGTCCGGCGGGATGACCGGCACGCAGTCGAGCACCATGCCCATCGGCGAGTTGCCGGTGGTCTGGAACGCCGCGACGACCTTCAGGCGCTTGAGCGCACGCAGCTTCTTCTGGCCCTTGCCGGACCGGATGATCTCGCGCAGCTTCTCGGCCTCGGCGGGGATGTCGAAGTTCTCCAGCAGCTTCTGGATCGCCTCGGCACCCATGGCGCCGGTGAAGTAGTCGCCGTAGCGGTCGTAGAGCTCGCGGTAGATGGACTCGTCCGCGATGAGCTGCTGGACGTCGAGCTTGGTGAACGTCGTCCAGATCTCGTCGAGCCGGTCCAGCTCGCGCTGGGCACGGTCGCGCAGCTGACGCATCTCGCGCTCGCCGCCGTCCTTGACCTTGCGGCGGACGTCGCCCTTGGCACCCTCGGCCTCGAGCTCGGCGATGTCGGCCTCGAGCTTCTGGGCGCGGGCCTCGAGGTCGGCGTCGCGGGTCTGCTCGACCCGACGGCGCTCCACGCTCATCTCGTTCTCGAGCGTGGACATGTCGTTGTGCCGCAGTTCGGTGTTCACCGAGGTGATCACGTACGCCGCGAAGTAGATGATCTTCTCGAGGTCCTTGGGGGCCAGGTCGAGCAGGTAGCCCAGCCGGCTCGGGACGCCCTTGAAGTACCAGATGTGCGTGACCGGGGCGGCCAGCTCGATGTGGCCCATCCGCTCACGACGCACCTTGGCGCGCGTGACCTCCACGCCGCAGCGCTCGCAGATGATGCCCTTGAAGCGGACGCGCTTGTACTTGCCGCAGTAGCACTCCCAGTCCCGGGTCGGACCGAAGATCTTCTCGCAGAAGAGCCCGTCCTTCTCCGGCTTCAGGGTGCGGTAGTTGATGGTCTCGGGCTTCTTGACCTCACCGTGCGACCACTGGCGGATGCCCTCGGCGGTGGCCAGGCCGATGCGCAGTTCGTCGAAGAAGTTGACGTCGAGCACGTATGTCCTCTGTTTCTTCGTTTAAAGGGCGGCTGGTCGGACGGGGGTCAGTTGACGACGTCGTCGACGGTCATCGACTCCGAGCCCGGGCGGCTGGACAGGTTGATGCCCAGGTTCGCCGCGGCACGCTCGAGGTCCTCGTCGTCGGCGTCCCGCATCTCGATCGCCGCACCGTCGCTGGAGAGCACCTCGACGTTCAGGCAGAGCGACTGCAGCTCCTTGAGGAGCACCTTGAACGACTCGGGGATCCCCGGCTCCGGGATGTTCTCGCCCTTGACGATCGCCTCGTAGACCTTCACGCGGCCCACGACGTCGTCGGACTTGATCGTCAGCAGCTCCTGCAGGGTGTAGGCGGCGCCGTACGCCTGCATCGCCCAGCACTCCATCTCACCGAAGCGCTGGCCACCGAACTGTGCCTTACCGCCCAGCGGCTGCTGGGTGATCATCGAGTAGGGGCCCGTCGACCGGGCGTGGATCTTGTCGTCCACCAGGTGGGCCAGCTTCAGGATGTACATGTAGCCGACCGCGACCGGGAACGGGTACGGCTCACCGGAGCGGCCGTCGAGCAGCTGCGCCTTGCCGTCCGGACCGACCATCCGCTCACCGTCCCGGTTGGGACGGGTCGAGCCCAGCAGACCCGTGATCTCGTGCTCGCGCGCACCGTCGAACACCGGCGTCGCGGTGTTCGTGTCGGCGGGCACCGAGTAGAGCTCCTCGGGCATCTGCGCCGCCCACTCGGGCGTGCCCTCGATCTCCCAGCCGGACTTGGCGATCCACCCGAGGTGGGTCTCCAGGATCTGGCCGATGTTCATACGACGCGGCACACCGTGGGTGTTCAGGATGATGTCGACCGGCGTGCCGTCCGGGAGGAACGGCATGTCCTCCTGCGGGAGGATCTTGCCGATGACGCCCTTGTTGCCGTGCCGGCCGGCGAGCTTGTCGCCGTCGGAGATCTTGCGCTTCTGGGCCACGTAGACGCGGACCAGCTCGTTGACGCCCGGGGCCAGCTCGTCGTCGTCGTCGCGGGAGAAGACCCGGATGCCGATGACCTTGCCGTTCTCGCCGTGCGGCACCTTCAGCGAGGTGTCGCGGACCTCGCGCGCCTTCTCACCGAAGATCGCGCGGAGCAGGCGCTCCTCCGGGGTCAGCTCGGTCTCGCCCTTGGGCGTGACCTTGCCGACCAGGATGTCGCCGGGCTGGACCTCGGCGCCGATCCGGATGATGCCGCGCTCGTCGAGGTCGGCCAGCACGTCCTCGGAGACGTTCGGGATGTCCCGGGTGATCTCCTCGGCGCCCAGCTTCGTGTCGCGCGCGTCGATCTCGTGCTCCTCGATGTGGATCGAGGTGAGCACGTCGTCCTGCACGAGGCGCTGCGACAGGATGATCGCGTCCTCGTAGTTGTGGCCCTCCCACGGCATGATCGCCACGAGCAGGTTCTTGCCCAGCGCCATCTCGCCGTTCTCGGTGCAGGGACCGTCGGCGAGCACCTGGCCCACCTCGACCCGCGCGCCCTCGTCGACGATGGGCTTCTGGTTGTTGCAGGTGCCCTGGTTCGAGCGGCGGAACTTGTTCAGACGGTAGGTCTGACGCTGCCCCTCGTCGTCCATGACGGTGATGTAGTCGGCGCACAGCTCCTCGACCACACCGGCGGACTCGGCGGTGACGACGTCACCGGCGTCGACGGCGGCACGCAGCTCCATGCCGGTACCGACCAGCGGCGACTCCGAGCGCAGCAGCGGCACCGACTGGCGCTGCATGTTCGCGCCCATCAGCGCGCGGTTCGCGTCGTCGTGCTCGAGGAACGGGATCATCGCCGTCGCGACCGACACCATCTGGCGCGGCGAGACGTCGATGTACTCCACGCCCGAGGGCGAGATCAGGTCGACCTCGCCGCCCTTGCGGCGGACCAGGACGCGCTCCTCGGCGAACGAGCCGTCCTCGTTGAGCTGGGCGTTGGCCTGGGCGACGACGAAGCGGTCCTCCTCGTCGGCGGTCAGGTAGTCGATCTGCGAGGTGACGACGCCGTCGACGACCTTGCGGTACGGCGTCTCGATGAAGCCGAACGGGTTGACCCGCGCGAACGAGGCCAGCGAGCCGATCAGACCGATGTTCGGACCCTCGGGGGTCTCGATCGGGCACATACGGCCGTAGTGCGACGGGTGGACGTCACGGACCTCCATGCCGGCACGCTCACGGGACAGGCCACCCGGGCCGAGCGCCGACAGGCGGCGCTTGTGGGTCAGTCCGGCCAGCGGGTTGTGCTGGTCCATGAACTGCGACAGCTGCGAGGTGCCGAAGAACTCCCGGATCGCGGCCGTGATCGGCCGGGTGTTGATCAGGGTCTGCGGCGTGATGGCCTCGACGTCCTGGGTGGTCATCCGCTCGCGGACGACCCGCTCGGTGCGGGACAGACCGACCCGGACCTGGTTCTGGATCAGCTCGCCGACGGTGCGCAGGCGCCGGTTGCCGAAGTGGTCGATGTCGTCGGTCTCGACCGGGATCTCCCGCGCGGAGTCACCGGAGCCCACGGCCATCGTGGTCTCGCCGGCGTGCAGCCGGACGAGGTACTCGATGGTGGTGGCGACATCCTCCTCGGTCAGCGTGCCGACCGAGTTCTCGATGTCGAGGCCGAGCTTCTTGTTGGCCTTGTAACGACCGACCTTGGCCATGTCGTAGCGCTTGTCCTTGAAGAACAGGTTCTCCAGGAGCGCCTGGGCCGACTCGCGCGTCGGCGGCTCGCCGGGGCGCAGCTTGCGGTAGATGTCGAGCAGCGCCTCGTCCTGGCCCGCGGTGTTGTCCTTCTCGAGCGTCGTCATGATCGTCTCGGAGAACCCGAAACGCTCACCGATCTGCTCGGCGGTCCACCCCAGGGCCTTCAGCAGCACGGTGACCGGCTGACGGCGCTTGCGGTCGATGCGGACACCGACGGTGTCGCGCTTGTCGACGTCGAACTCCAGCCACGCACCCCGGCTCGGGATGATCTTGACCGAGTAGACGTCCTTCTCGGTCGTCTTGTCGATCGCGTGGTCGAAGTAGACACCCGGCGAACGGACGAGCTGCGACACGACGACGCGCTCGGTGCCGTTGATGATGAAGGTGCCCTTGTCGGTCATCACGGGGAACTCGCCCATGAAGACCGTCTGGGACTTGATCTCACCGGTGGTGTTGTTCGTGAACTCCGCCGTCACGAACAGCGGGGCACCGTAGGTCATGTCCTTGTCCCGGCACTCCTCGACGGAGGCCTTGACCTCGTCGAAGCGGGGGTCGGAGAAGGACAGCGACATCGAGCCCGAGAAGTCCTCGATCGGCGAGATCTCGGTGAGGATCTCCTCCAGACCGCTCACCGGGAGATCGTCACCGGCCTCGATCCGGCGCTGGAACCAGGCCTCGCTGCCGACCAGCCACTCGTACGACTGGATCTGCAGGTCGAGAAGGTCGGGGACCTCCAACGGCTGGGCGATCTTCGCGAAGGTGACCCGGGTGGGTGCGCCGGGGTAGTTCGGGTTCGCCGAAGCGGAGAGGGTCGAGGTGGTCGCGGCGGCGCGGGAGACAGCCAAGATGCGTCCTTCCGAGAACTGCGCTTCTCGTCTGGCGTGCGCCGGTGGCGGGCGCTACCGTCTCCCTCGATCCGATCGGGGTCCCCCCCGGATCGAGAAGCCGGTAGCCGGCCACGTCGCACGCCGTCTGTTGTCGGGCGCTGACGGACGAACGAAACCCCCGCACCCATGTCCGCCGAACCCTCTCCGGCGGCCGACGGATCGGTCCGGAAGTCTTCCCCGGTCATGAGCGCGTGAGCCTGGACGCAGACAGCGCAAAGAATGACTATAGACGCTGCGAGCGCAGCTGTCGAGACAGGTCGCCGATTCCAGCATCCAGGCAACCACCGTTGCCCAAGGGTGACCTGCACGCCGCACCGAGTCAAGTCCCACTTCGTCGACGAGCGGTCATCCTGCCGGGACGACCGGTCCACCGACGCCCGTCCGGGGCGATCCGCGTGACGGTTGACACGGTGTCGTCGGGACGCCAACGATCGGTCACAGGTCGGTGACGGCCGGCGGCGACGAAAGGACGACGATGTCCGACAGCACTCCTCCCATGCGCGAGCTCCTCGGTGACGACGCCCCCAGCAACTGGGGCAAGTGGGGTCCCGACGACGAGCTCGGCTGCCTGAACTACCTGGACGCGGGCGAGGTCCTGCGGGGCGTGCAGCACGTCCGTTCCGGCGAGGTGTTCACCCTGCAGATCCACATGGGACGCACCGAGGCGCCGGGCGACCCGCTGTGGCCGGGCCGCGAGGGCATCAAGCGCCAGAACGTCATGGACGAGGGCACCTGGGACTCGGCCGACGCACCGCAGTTCCCCGGCGGTCTGCACTACGCCGACGACACCGCCCTCATCTTCCTGCAGGGCTCCACGCAGTACGACGCGCTCGGCCACGTCTGGTACGACGGCAAGCTCTGGAACGGCTACGACGCGCGCTCCACCGTCGACGCGATGGACCGGGCCTCGGTGCTGCCGATCGCGGAGAAGGGCGTCGTCGGGCGGGGCGTGCTCATCGACATGGCCCGGCACCGCGGCAAGGAGTGGCTCGACAAGGGCGAGACCTTCGACCACACCGACCTCGAGGCCGCCGCGCAGGCACAGGGAGTCGACATCGAGCCGCACGACGTGCTCGTCATCCGCACCGGATGGATGAAGTACTGGTACGAGCTCAACGACCCGGCCACCTTCTACACCGACTTCACCGAGCCCGGGCTCACCTACTCACGCGAGCTCGTGGAGTGGTTCCAGCGCAAGGAGATCCCGAACCTCGTCACCGACACGATCGCCAACGAGGTGACCAGCGAGCCGCACACCGGCGTCGCGCTCCCGCTGCACTGCGCGCTGATGCGCAACCTCGGCGTCGCGCTCACCGAGATCGCCTGGCTCGACGACCTCGCCGACGCCTGCGCCGCCGACGGACGGTGGAGCTTCCTCTACGCCGCGGCCCCGCTCAAGGTCGTCAACGGCACGGGGGCACCGGTGAACCCGATCGTGATCCGCTGATGTCCTACGCCGACCGCCCCTGGCTGGCCCGCTACGCCGAGGGCCAGCCGCACGACATCACCCCGGACTTCCCGGACGCGCTGTCGATGTTCCGCGCCGCGGTGGCGCGGAACCCCGACGGCGACGCGATCCGCTACTTCGACGGCGCGCTCACCTACCGCGAGCTCGACGAGCTCACCGACGCCTTCGCCGCCGGGCTGCTCGCCGGCGGGTTCACCGCGGGCGAGCGGGTCGCGATGTACCTGCAGAACGTGCCGCAGTTCGTCCTCGGCCTGGTCGGCACCTGGAAGGCCGGCGGCGTCGCGGTGTCGGTCAACCCGATGAACCGGGAACGGGAGCTGGAGCTGCTGCTGCGTGACTCCGGGTCGTCGGTGCTGGTGTGCCTGGAGTCGCTCTACGACGGCGTCGCGCGGACCGTGCTGGCCGGGCAGCCGGGTGTGCGCACCGTGCTCACCACCTCCGAGCGCGAGTTCCAGACCCGTGACGACCCGCGTGCGCTCCCCGGGACCGCGCGGCCGGACCTGTCCGGCGACGACGTCACCGACCTCGGCGCGTTCCTGGGGACGCACCGGGGCAGCACTCCCCCGCCGGCGTCGTTCGCCGCCGGCGACACGGCGTTCCTCACCTACACCTCGGGGACCACCGGGCCGCCCAAGGGCGCGATGAACACCCACGGCAACGTCGTCTTCACCAGCCAGGCCTACGCCACCTGGTGCGGCCTCGGCGACGACGAGGTCGTCCTCGGCATCGCCCCGCTGTTCCACATCACCGGGCTGATCGCGCACGTGACCCTCGCCCAGTACCTGGCCGCGCCGCTGGTGCTGTTCCACCGGTTCGAGCCGTCGCTGGGCGTCGACGTCATCCGGGAACACCGGCCGACCCTGACCGTCGGGGCGATCACCGTGTTCATCGCGCTGATGAACGCCCCGAACGCCGACCGGGAGGCGCTCGCGTCGCTGCGCACGATCTGCTCGGGCGGGGCGCCGATCCCGCCGTCGACGGTCACCGCGTTCCACGAGGCGTTCGGGCTGTGGATCCACAACATCTACGGGTTGACCGAGACCACCTCGCCGTCGCACGCGACGCCGATCGGCACCCAGGGGCCGGTGGACTCCGCGTCCGGGGCACTGTCGGTGGGCGTCCCGATCTACGGCACCGTCGTGCGCATCCTCGACGACGACGGCGCGGAGCTCCCGCCCGGCGAGATCGGGGAGATCTGCACGTCCGGGCCGCAGGTCGTCGCGGGCTACTGGGGCAAGCCCGAGGAGACGGCCCACGCGTTCCCCACCGGAGAACTCGCGCAGCCCGAACTCAGAACGGGGGACGTCGGCTACATGGACGCCGACGGCTGGTTCTACATCGTCGACCGCAAGAAGGACCAGATCAACGCGGGTGGCTACAAGGTGTGGCCGCGTGAGGTGGAGGACGTGCTCTACGAGCACCCCGCGGTGCGGGAGGCCGCGGTGGTCGGCGTCGCCGACGAGTACCGGGGCGAGACGGTCAAGGCGTTCGTGTCACTGCGGGCCGGTGCCTCGGCCACCCCGGAGGAGCTGATCGCGTTCACCAGGGAGCGGATGGCGGCCTACAAGTACCCGCGGCAGGTGGAGCTGCTCGACGAGGTGCCCAAGACCGTCACGGGCAAGGTGCTGCGCCGCGAGCTGCGGGCCCGCGAGCAGACCTGACCGGTGGAGACGACGACGGGGCGCCGACCCGGTGGGTCGGCGCCCCGTCGTGCGAGCGGTGCTCAGGTCACTTGAGCGAGACCTTGGCGCCGGCCTCCTCGAGCTTCGTCTTGGCGGCCTCGGCGGCCTCCTTGGCGACACCCTCGAGCAGCGGCTTCGGCGCGGACTCGACGAGGTCCTTCGCCTCCTTCAGGCCCAGGCCCGAGACGACCTCACGGACGACCTTGATGACCTGGATCTTCTTGTCACCGGCGGCCTCGAGGACGACATCGAACTCGTCCTTCTCCTCCTCGGCGGGGGCGGCACCGGCGGCGGGGGCACCCGCGGCGGCGACGGCGACCGGGGCGGCCGCGGTGACCTCGAAGGTCTCCTCGAACTTCTTCACGAAGTCCGAGAGCTCGAGCAGGGTGAGCTCCTTGAAGGCGTCGAGCAGCTCGTCGGTGGACAGCTTCGCCATGGTGGCGGTCCTTTCTCTACGAAAGACAGATGGGGGTGGTGATCAGCTCTCGGCGGAGTCGCCGTCGGCCTCGGCCGGGGCGGCGGACTCGCCGGACTCGGCCTTCTTGTCGGCCAGCGCCTGCGCGAGGCGGGCGACCTGCGAGGCCGGGGCGTTGAACAGCCCGGCGGCCTTGGACAGGTTGGCCTTCATCGCGCCGGCCAGCTTGGCCAGCAGGACCTCGCGGGTCTCGAGGTCCGCCAGCTGCTCGACCTCGGCGGTGGACAGGGCGCGCCCGTCCATGTACCCGCCCTTGATCGTCAGACCGGGGTTGTCCTTCGCGAACTGCTTGATCGCCTTCGCGGCCTCGACGGGCTCACCCTTGATGAAGGTGATGGCCGTCGGGCCGGCGAGCAGGTCGTCCAGGCCCTGGACCCCGGCCTCCGCCGCCGCGCGCTTGACCAGGGTGTTCTTCGCGACGCGGAAGTTCGCGTCCGAACCCAGGTCCCGGCGCAGCTGGGTCAGCTTGGCGACGCTGAGCCCGCGGTACTCGGTCACGACCGAGGCGTCCGACTCGCGGAAGCGGTTGGTGATCTCCTCGACCGCTGCGACCTTCTCAGGTGCTGCCATCGCTGCCCTCCTCTCGGGGGTCGGTCTCGTGCACGTGGGACGTGCTTGGGGGTGCCACCGACGCAGTTCCCACTCCGACCCCGGAGACGACGAACGCCCCGTGCGCAGCAGCACGGGGCGTCGGAAGTTCGTGGGGCACTCGCGCGCCCGGTGTCGCCTCGTCCTCCTGCGCGGGCCGTCCGGACGTTCCCGGAACCTTCGTACGCCCTTCGGGAAGGACGCGGACCTGCGGTCTTCGGTGGATCGAGAGCAACTGTAGCCCCTCGCCGTACCCCCGGTTCACCCGGGGGTACGGCGGGGTGGGCCTGCTCAGGCCGGCGTCATCGCGGAGATCTTCCAGCGGCCGTCGACGAACTGGGCGTCGACCCGCAGCCGCGCCGCCGCGGAGCCCTCCTGCGGGGCGCCGCCGTCGGCCTGACGGCGGATGACCTGGTTGACGAAGGCGTAGACCGTCGCGCGGTCGCCGTCGATGCTCGCCACGGCGAGCTTCGGGATCGTCGCGGTGACCACGGCCTTCTGCTGCGGGGCGAGATCCTTCACGCTGCCGAAGATCTTGTCGAACTCCGGTTGGAAGCCCGGGGTGATGACGCCGCGGGCGTCGTCCTCGGCCTGCTGGAGGCGGGCGTAGTCGAAGGAGTAGACCTTCGTGATCGCCTCACCGACCTGCTCGCTGACCTGCGCGGTGGTGCCGACGTCGGTGAGCGCGGTGTTGGACGCCGACCCGGTGAAGGTCGTGCGGTACCACTCGGCACCGAAGAACGCGGCGGCCGCGACGAGCAGCACCGTGACGGCGAGCAGCAGGCCGGTCGCGCGCCGGGTCGTCGGGGCGGACAGCAGCGACCGGCGACGCGGGGTGCCGTCGGCGTCGGCCGGGGCGTCGGCGGCGTCGGTACCGGGGGCGTCGGTGCCGGGGGCGTCGGTGCCGGGGGC
>NZ_WWFY01000111.1:0-3167 GCF_009864975.1 Pseudonocardia sp. SID8383 | reverse complement strand
GACCGCCGCGGCGTCCGCGGGCACCACCGCGGGCTCCACGAGCACCTCCGCCGACCACGGCGAGGCCTCCCCGACCGCGTCGGGCGACGCCCCCGGCGAGGGGGCCGACGCACCCACCGGGGCTGCCGCGGCCACCAGCGGGGCACCGGGCACGTCGTCGTCGGACGGCTCGGGCCAGGAGACGGACCCCGCTCCGGCACAGGACACCGAGAGCGCGGCGCCGCGTCGCCCGTCCACCGCGGGATCGCGGCGGACGAAGAAGGGCAAGCCGGTCATGCCGTCGTGGGACGAGGTCCTGCTCGGCGTCCGCGGCCAGCGCTGACACGTTCCCGCAGGGGTTCCGTCCTCCCGCACCGGATCCGGTCCCGTGTGGGAGCACGGATCCGGTGTGGGACCGCACCGCCCGCGGTCAGCCCCCGCCGGTGACGGCGTGGAAGGCGACGGCGGCGGCCGTTGCGACGTTGAGCGAGTCCACGCCGCTCGCCATCGGGATCCGGACCCGGCGGTCGGCGGCGGCCAGTGCCTCGTCGGTGAGACCGGGACCCTCCGCACCCAGCAGCAGGGCGACCTTCCGGCCGCACAGGCCCGCCGAGGCGAGGGGCTCGGCGTCGGCGGAGGGAGTGAGGGCGGCGACGGTGAACCCCGCCTCCCGCAGCCGGTCCACCGAGGCGGGCCACGCGCCGTCGAGGGTCGTGAACGGGACCCTCAGCACGTGCCCCATCGAGACGCGGACGCTGCGCCGGTACAGCGGGTCCGAGCAGCCGGGGCCGAGCAGGATCGCGTCGACGCCGAGGGCGGCGGCGTTGCGGAACAACGACCCCAGGTTCTCGTGGTCCCCCACCCCCTCGCAGACGGCCAGCGTGCGGGCGCGGGCCAGGACGTCGTCGAGGGACGGCGCGGGAGCCCGGTCGGCGACGGCGAGCACCCCCCGGTTCAGGTGGAACCCGACCGCCCGGGCCATGGTGTCGGCGTCGGTCGCGTAGGCCGGGACGTCGACGCCGGCGAGATCGTCGGAGAGCTCGTCGAGGCGACGCGGGACCCCCAGCAGGGAGCGCACCGGATACGGCGAGTCGAGCAGCCGGCGTACGACGACGACACCCTCCGCGATCACCAGCCCACGCCCACCGGGCCGATCGGGGCGCCGATCGGCGGTCGTGAGGTCGCGGTAGTCGTCGATTCGGGGGTCGTCGGAGTGCTCGACCGTGGTGAGTATGGCCACGACGCCCGATCGTCCCACGTCACGGACCGTTCGCCGCGCCTGGTCGCCCGGTCAGCCGGTACCGCCCGGTCCGGCGATATGACACGGTGTAGTGCCGCCTCCTCCGACAACGGTCCTCCGCCGTGTGAGTGAGAAGGCGCTCCCCGTTCGATGGAGGTCGGTTCGCGCATGGGTCAGGTGGTCGACCGGACGACGTTCAGCCGGCGCGACCGCCAGCGGTACCGGATCAAGGTGCAGCGCTGTCTGGACACTCTCGGTGACCTGCTCAGCAGCTACCCGTTCTCCGACACGGAGCCGATGACCGGCGTCGAGATCGAGTTCAACCTGGTGGATCCGGAGCTGGCGCCGTCGCTCAACGGGAGCGACGTGCTGGACACGATCAACTCGGGCGAGTGGCAGACCGAGCTCGGCCGCTGGAACCTCGAGCTGAACCTGCCGCCCCGGCCGCTGCCCGGCGACCAGTGGCGCCAGCTGGAGCACGAGCTGCTCGACCTGCTCGCGGGCGCCGGGGCGAAGGCCGGTGACCTGCGCACCCAGCTCGTCATGATCGGGATCCTGCCGACGCTCGACCCGGGGCACATGACCGCCGAGGCGATCTCCCCCGAGGACCGCTACGAGGCGCTCAACGACCAGATGCTCAACGCCCGGGGCGAGCCGATCCGGATCGACATCGCCGGCTGCTCGCCGGAGGAGCGGGTCAACGCCGACTTCGACACGATCATTCCCGAGGCGGCCTGCACGTCGATGCAGCTGCACCTGCAGGTGTCCCCCGCCAACTTCGGGCGCTACTGGAACGCCGCGCAGTGCCTGGCCGGTGTCCAGCTGGGGCTCGGGTCGAACTCGCCGTTCCTGCTCGGGTCACAGCTGTGGTCGGAGACCCGGATCCCGCTGTTCGAGCAGTCCTGCGACGTCCGGACCCCCGAGTTCCACAACCAGGGGGTACGTCCGCGGGTCTGGTTCGGTGAGCGCTGGATCGACTCGGTACTGGACCTGTTCTCCGAGAACGCCCGCTACTTCCCCGCGCTGATGCCGCTGACGTCCGATGTGGACCCGGCGACGCAGATGCGCGACAAGGGCTTCCCGGACCTGCCCGAGCTGACCCTGCACAACGGCACGATCTGGCGCTGGAACCGGCCGATCTACGACAGTACCGGCGACACCCCGCACGTCCGACTCGAGAACCGGGTGCTCCCCGCGGGGCCGACGACCGTCGACATGGTCGCCAACGCGCTGTTCTTCTACGGCCTGCTGCGCACCCTGGTCGAGGCCGACCAGCAGCTGTGGCGGTCGGTGTCGTTCGAGGCGGCGCGGGAGAACTTCCAGACGGCGGCCAAGCACGGCATGCACGCTCCCCTGTACTGGCCCGGCACCGGCTGGGTGCTCCCCGACGAGCTCGCCCTGCGCAAGCTGCTCCCCCTGGCCCACGAGGGTCTCGCCCGCTGGGGCGTCTCCGGCGCGGTCTGCGACCGGTACCTGACGGTGCTGGAGCGGCGCTGCGTCACGCGTCAGACCGGGTCGTCGTGGCAGATCGACACCGTCGCCGCGCTGGAGGCGCGGGGCGCGGACCGGATGAGCGCGCTGCGCGGCATGCTCGAGCGCTACCTGGCGCACTCGACCGCCAACCAGCCCGTCCACACCTGGGAGATCCCCGGCTGATCGGCTTCGCCATCGCGAAGCATTCTCCGCGACCGGGCCCGCTCACCGCCCGCACGTTCCTACCGTTCCTCTCCGCACACCCGCCCCGGGTGCGCGTACGGGACGGAGGGACATGTCCATCCAGCACCACCCAGACCGGCGTCGATGACCCGGGCGACGACGATGTCCCCGTTCCGGCTGTTCGGCCGCACCGCCCGCGACGAGCGCCCCCTCGACGGCGGCCCCGACCCCTGGCTCGACGACCCGGCGCCCGACCCGGCTCCGCGGCCCGCCGCGCCCCGGGCCCGGGAGG
>NZ_WWFY01001109.1:0-200 GCF_009864975.1 Pseudonocardia sp. SID8383 | reverse complement strand
GTTGGGCACCCACGCCGGTGAGGTGCTCGACGCCCAGCGCCGGCTCGTCGTCGCCGCGCTCGCGGTGCACCCGCAGTTCGTCGTCGACCTCGAGCGCGGCACGCTGTGCGCCGGCCTCGGCGCGCACCCGCCGGGTGTGTGGCGGCTGCCGGCGATGGTCGCCCGCTTCGGAGCGGACCTGGTCCGCCTGTCCACCGCGG
>NZ_WWFY01001108.1:0-216 GCF_009864975.1 Pseudonocardia sp. SID8383 | reverse complement strand
CACCGGCACGGCCGCCCCCACCGCCCGCACCGGCACGGCCGCCCCCACCGCTCGCACCGGCACGGCCGGCTACGCCGCACCGGCCGGATTCCGCCACCGAGCCGCACGGCTCCGTCGATCAGTGCATCAGCGCTGTCCGACGGCGATCGGGCAGCAGTCGTGTACTGATCGACGGTCGCTCCTCGGGGCGCTCCGCACCGTCCCGCGCCTCGCCCC
>NZ_WWFY01001107.1:0-3255 GCF_009864975.1 Pseudonocardia sp. SID8383 | reverse complement strand
CGCGCGTTCCGCGACCTCGGCTTCGACTCGCTGACCATCCTGGAGCTGCGCAACGCGCTCAACGCCGCCACCGGGCTGTCGCTGCCCGCGACGCTGGTCTACGACCGGCCCACCCCGCGGGAGATGGCCGGGTTCCTGCTCGGCGAGCTGCTCGGCACGCTGCCCGAGCAGCGGGGCCCGGTCCGCACGAGCGCCGCCGTGGACGACCCGATCGTCGTCGTCGGGATGGCCTGCCGGTTCCCCGGCGGGGTCCGCACCCCCGAGGACCTGTGGGAGCTCGTGGCCCGCGGCGATGACGGCATCACCGGGTTCCCCGACGACCGCGGCTGGGACCTCGCCGCGCTCGGCGACGGGGCCTCGGCCACGCTGCGGGGTGGGTTCCTGGACGGCGTCGCGGACTTCGACGCCCGGTTCTTCGGCATCTCCCCCCGCGAGGCGCTCGCCATGGACCCCCAGCAGCGGCTGCTGCTGGAGACCACCTGGGAGGCCGTCGAGCGGGCCGGGATCGACCCGGCGACGCTGCGCGGCTCGGCCACCGGCGTCTTCGTCGGCACCAACGGCCAGGACTACGCGACGCTGCTGCGCCGGTCGGCCGACGACGTCTCCGGCTACGCCGCCACCGGCAACACCGCCAGCGTCATGTCCGGCCGGCTGTCCTACACCCTCGGCCTGGAGGGGCCCGCCGTCACCATCGACACCGCCTGCTCCTCGTCGCTGGTCGCCCTGCACTGGGCCGGACGGGCACTGACCGACGGGGAGGCCGACCTGGTCCTGGCCGGTGGGGTCTCGGTCATGTCCGGACCGGACTCGTTCGTCGAGTTCTCCACCCAGGGCGGCCTCGCCCCGGACGGGCACTGCAAGCCCTTCTCCGACGACGCCGACGGCACCGCCTGGTCCGAGGGCGTCGGCATGCTGGTGCTGGAGCGCCTGTCCGACGCCCGCCGCCACGGCCACCGCGTGCACGGCGTGATCGGCGGCTCGGCGATCAACCAGGACGGCGCCTCCAACGGGCTCACCGCCCCCAGCGGGCCGTCCCAGCAGCGGGTCATCCGCCAGGCGCTGGCCGACGCCGGGCTCACCCCGGCCGACGTCGACACCGTCGAGGCGCACGGCACCGGGACCACCCTCGGCGACCCGATCGAGGCCCAGGCCCTGATCGCCACCTACGGCCGCGACCGCGACACCGACCGCCCGCTGCACCTGGGCACGGTCAAGTCCAACATCGGTCACACCCAGGCCGCCGCCGGCGTCGCCGGGGTGATCAAGATGCTGCTCGCGATGCGGCACGCCACGCTGCCCCGCACCCTGCACGCCGGCACGCCGTCCTCGCACGTCGACTGGAGCGCCGGCACCGTGGCCCTGCTCGACGAGGCCCGGGACTGGCCGGAGACCGGCGGCACCCGCCGGGCCGGTGTCTCGGCGTTCGGGGTCAGCGGCACCAACGCCCACGTCATCGTCGAGCAGGCACCGCCCGCCCCGGAGACCGCCGCCGCCGAGCTGCCCGGCGAGGTCCCGTGGGTGCTGTCCGCCCGCACCCCCGCGGCCCTGCAGGAGCAGGTCGACCGCGTGGTCGGCGCTGCCGGTGGGCACACCGCCACCGACGTCGCCGCGACCCTGGCCGGTGGCCGCACCCTGTTCGGCCACCGCGCCGTGCTCCTCGCCGGCCCGGACGGGATCCGCGAGGCCGCCCGCGGCACCGCACCCCGCACCCCCGGCCGGACGGCGTTCCTGTTCTCCGGGCAGGGCGCCCAGCACGCCGGGATGGGCCGTGCGCTCCACGAGCGCCACCCCGCCTACGCCGAGGCCCTCGACGAGGTCCTCGCCCGGTTCGACACCCTGCTCGACGCACCGCTGCGGGACGCGCTGTTCGCCGAGCCCGGCTCAGCGGCCGCCGACCGGCTCGACGAGACCGGCACCACCCAGCCCGCGCTGTTCGCCGTCGAGGTGGCGCTGTACCGGCTCCTGGAGTCCTGGGGGCGCACCCCGGACCTGGTCGCCGGGCATTCGGTCGGTGAGATCGCCGCCGCGCACGTGGCCGGCGTGCTCTCCCTCGACGACGCCTGCGCGCTCGTCGCGGCCCGGGCCTCGCTGATGCAGGCGCTCCCGGCCGGGGGCGCGATGGTCGCGGTCGAGGCCACCGAGGACGAGGTCACACCGCTGCTCACCGACGGCGTCGCGATCGCCGCGGTCAACGGGCCCGCCTCGCTGGTCCTCTCCGGGGACGCCGACGGGGTCGGCGCGCTCGCCGACCGGCTGGCGGCCGACGGCCGCCGGACCCGGCGGCTGCGGGTCAGCCACGCCTTCCACTCGCCGCTGATGGACGCGATGCTCGACGGGTTCGCCGCCGCGATCTCGGGGATCACCTTCGCCGCACCGCGGATCCCACTGGTCTCCACGCTCACCGGTGCCCTCGCCGGGCCGGAGCTGGGCGAGCCCGGCTACTGGGTGCGTCACGTGCGGGAGGCCGTGCGGTTCGCCGACGGTGTCCGCGCCCTGCACGAGGCCGGGGCGACCGTGTTCGCCGAGATCGGCCCGGACGCGGCGCTGCTCGCCCCGGCCCAGCAGACCCTGGACACGGTGGCACCGGCCGACGGCCCGGCAGCGGTGGTCGTCGCGCTCCAGCGGCGCGACCGCGACGCCGGCACCGCGCTGCTCGAGGGCCTCGCCGTCCTGCACGTCCACGGCGCCGGACCGGACTGGGCGGCCGTGCTGCCCGCCCGCGGGCCGGTCGAGCTGCCGACCTACCCGTTCCAGCGGGAACGCTACTGGCCCGAGCCCGGCACGCCGGGCGGCGGCGCCGGACCGGCCGACCCGGCCGACTCCGCCTTCTGGGCGGCTGTCGAGCGGGAGGACCTGGAGAGCCTGTCGGGCTCGCTCGGTGTCGACGGCGACACGCTCGCCACGATGGTCCCTGCGCTGTCCGCCTGGCGCCGCCGCCACGGCGCCGAGTCCGCGGCCGCGACCTGGCGTTACCGCGAGACGTGGACCCCGGTCCCGACCCCGGCGGCCGCGGTCACCGGGCGGACGCTCGTGCTGGTGTCCGCCGGTGCCGACGCCTGGACCGACGCCCTCGTGACCGCGCTCGACGCCGAGACCGTGGTCGTCGGCGACGGCTCCACCGACGAGCTCACCGTGGCCCTCGGCGTCCTCGACGACGCCGACCGGCCCGTGGACCGGGTGGTGTCGCTGCTCGCCGCCGGGACGTCCGGGCTGCCGTCCGGGCCCGCCCGGGCGTCGGCGCTGCTCGCCGCGCTC
>NZ_WWFY01001106.1:0-220 GCF_009864975.1 Pseudonocardia sp. SID8383 | reverse complement strand
CCGGGTGGGAACAGTGCACCGGCGCGGCCGTCGTCGAGCACGGCACGGAAGGACTCGAGGTCCGCGGCCAGCACCGGGGCGCCCGCGGCCATGGCCTCGGTCAGCACCATCCCGAAGCTCTCCCCGCCGCGGTGCGGTGCGCAGAACACCGCGACCGAGCGCAGCGCGGCGGCCTTGGTCGCCTCGTCGACCGGCCCGAGCAGGTCGATCCGGCCCGCCA
>NZ_WWFY01001105.1:0-283 GCF_009864975.1 Pseudonocardia sp. SID8383 | reverse complement strand
TCACCCCGGAGCCCGGGGAGACTGCTCCCGACGATCGATCAGCCGGCACGGCGTCCACCCAGTACACCCACTCAGCCTGCCCGGCGGGCGGTGAAGTCGGTGTATCGGTGACGCGTCAGCGCGTCGGCGAGATGTCGGCGTCACCGGTCGGCGTGGCCGAGGTCGTCGGCGACAGCGGCGCACCGGTCGAGTCCACCGTGGTGGCGGCCGGGACGGCCGTCCGCCGCGACGAGGCGGGCACCGGGGTGGCCGCGAACCGGGCGACGGCCGCGGCACCCGGGCC
>NZ_WWFY01001104.1:0-318 GCF_009864975.1 Pseudonocardia sp. SID8383 | reverse complement strand
GCGGCCACCGCCGCCGCGATCCGGTCCCGCCCGGCGGGGTCGGTGAGCACGGCGGCGTCGTCGGCGTTGCGCATGTTGCCCGCCTCCACCAGCGCGGTCGGCACGGTCGAGGTGTTCAGGCCGGCCAGGTCCTCGCGGCCGTCGAGCCCGTCGCGGCCGATGTAACCGGCCGACGCGAACCCGGCCGAGCGCAGCGCGTCCCGCAGCCCGGTGGCCAGGCGCAGCGACGCCGGTCCGGTCCCGTGCACGGTGGGCTCCGCGTAGGCGACGTGGAACCCGCCGGCCGAGGCCGCCGCGCCGTCCGCGTGCAGCGACACG
>NZ_WWFY01001103.1:0-944 GCF_009864975.1 Pseudonocardia sp. SID8383 | reverse complement strand
GGCCGGTCGACCGCAGGCGCGCCGCCCGGGCCCGGCTCGACCGGCTCGCCGACCGCGAGCGCGACGTCGCCGAGGCCGTCGCCCGCGGCGGCTCCAACGCCGACATCGCCGCCGAGCTGCACATGTCGGTGGCGACGGTGAAGTCCTACGTGTCCCGGCTGCTGCGCGAGCTGGGCCTGGACAACCGGGTGCAGATCGCGCTGCTCGTCCGCGACGCGGCGGACTGACCCGCCCGGCGGACTAGCGTGGCCGGTGTGACGACGAGCGAGACGGTCGCCGCGGCGATGGCGGACGCGGCCGCGGCCTGGCTGGACACCCTGGACGACGACCGGCTCGCGACCGCCCGCGGCGACGGCCCGTCCGGCGACTCCCGGTCCGACGCCGAGCGTCGTCGCTGGTTCTACACCCCCACCGACCACGGCGGGCTGACGCTGCACGCGCAGACCCCGGTCCAGCAGCAGCGCGCGATGCGGCTGGTCGCGTCCGGTCTGTCCGAGGCCGGCTACGCCACCGTGGCGACGGTCATGGGGCTGGAGAACGTCCTGGACCGGGCGCAGGACTGGCCCACCCGGCCGCACCGGGAGCGGTTCCGGGACCCGGCGCTCTACCACCTGCGGATCTTCGGTGACCCGGGCGCGCGCACCTGGGGCTGGCGCTTCGGCGGGCACCACGTGTCGGTGAACGCACTCGTCGTCGACGGGCGGGTGGCCGCGGCCACGCCGTGCTTCCTCGGCGCGAACCCCGCGACGACACCGCTGCTCGGCGGGGGTGTCACGCGCCCGCTCGGCCCGACCGAGGACCTGGCCCGGGAGATCGTCCGCGGGCTCCCGCCCGAGCTCGCCGGGGTCGCGGTCCTCTCCGCCGGGGCGCCGCCGGACCTGGTGACGGCGAACCGGCCGCTGGTCGCGCCGGGCGACCGGCCGCTGCCGACCTCGGCGATCCGG
>NZ_WWFY01001102.1:0-448 GCF_009864975.1 Pseudonocardia sp. SID8383 | reverse complement strand
CGGCGGGATCCGTCCGGTCGTCGCCCGCCGACGTGCGGCCGCGGCGGACCCGCGCCGCCCGCACCAGCGCTCGCACCGCCGTCCCGGCCACCAGGACCACCACCCCGGCCAGCACCGACACCGGCGGCAGCAGCGTCGCGAGCACCACGCAGCCGAGCAGACCGAATCCCGACAGGGCGCGCCGCCACGGCCGGTCGCGGTGCAGGGTGAGCGCCGCGGCGTTGGCGACGGCGTAGTAGAGCAGCACCGCGAAACCGGACAGGCCGATCGCCGTGACCGGGGCCGCGGTGAGCACCAGCAGCAGCACCACGGCGCCGACGGCGAGCTCGGCGCGGTGCGGCACCGCGAACCGCGGGTGCACCGCGGCCAGCGCGCCCGGCAGCTCCCGGTCGCGCGCCATCGCCAGCACGGTGCGGCCCACCCCGGCGACCAGTGCCAGCAGCACCCC
>NZ_WWFY01000110.1:0-4820 GCF_009864975.1 Pseudonocardia sp. SID8383 | reverse complement strand
GCCGCGACGGCGGCCGCCCGCGAGCACGGGCTGCCGCCGGTCCCGGCGCCGGCGTCGGCGATGCAGGCGGCGATCCCGGTCGCGCTGCGGTCGGTCCGGGCGGCGGCGTCGGGGCACTGAAGCGGCACACCGGCGGACCTGCGCCGGGAGCGGGTTGTTAGCGTTCCGCGCGTGCCGAAGATCCTGACCAGCCTCCCCGTCGGCGAGCGCGTCGGCATCGCCTTCTCCGGTGGCCTCGACACCTCCGTCGCCGTCGCCTGGATGCGCGAGAACGGCGCGGTCCCCTACGCCTACACGGCCGACCTCGGACAGCCCGACGAGCCCGACCTCGTCGCCGTCCGCGAGCGCGCGCTGGAGTACGGCGCCGAGGCCGCCCGCGTCGTCGACTGCCGTCGTGCACTGGTCGACGAGGGCATCGCCGCGATCGCCTGCGGTGCCTTCCACATCCGCGCCGGCGGGATGCCCTACTTCAACACCACCCCGATCGGCCGCGCCGTCACCGGCACGCTGCTCGTCCGCGCCATGGCCGACGACGGCGTCTCCATCTGGGGCGACGGCTCGACCTTCAAGGGCAACGACATCGAGCGGTTCTACCGCTACGGCCTGCTCGCCAACCCCGCCCTGCGGATCTACAAGCCGTGGCTGGACGAGGCGTTCGTCGACCAGCTCGGCGGCCGCGCGGAGATGAGCGCCTGGCTGGGCGAGCGGGAGCTGCCCTACCGGGACTCCGCGGAGAAGGCGTACTCGACCGACGCCAACATCTGGGGTGCCACCCACGAGGCCAAGAGGCTCGAGCACCTCGACACCTCGATCGAGATCGTCGAGCCGATCATGGGCGTGCGGTTCTGGGACCCGGCCGTCGCGGTCGAGACCGAGGACGTCACCGTCGAGTGGGAGTCCGGTCGCCCCGTCGCGATCAACGGCACCCGCTACGACGACCCGGTCGCGCTGGTCGAGGAGGCCAACCGGATCGGTGGCCGGCACGGCCTGGGCATGACCGACCAGATCGAGAACCGGATCATCGAGGCCAAGAGCCGCGGCATCTACGAGGCCCCGGCGATGGCTCTGCTGTTCGTCACCTACGAGCGGCTCGTGTCGGCGATCCACAACCACGACTCGCTGTCGGCCTACGAGGAGCAGGGCCGCCGGCTCGGCAGGCTCCTCTACGAGGGGCGCTGGCTGGAGCCGCAGTCGCTGATGCTGCGCGAGTCCCTGACCCGCTGGGTCGGCAACGCGGTCACCGGGTCGGTCACGCTGCGGCTGCGCCGCGGCAACGACTGGTCGGTGCTCGACACCCGCGGCCCCGCCCTGGCCTACGTCGAGGACCGGCTCTCGATGGAGCGCGTCGAGGACGCCCCGTTCACCCCGGGCGACCGCATCGGCCAGCTCACCCTGCGCAACCTGGACCTGGCCGACTCCCGCGCCAAGCTGGAGCAGTACTCGGCCACCGGGATGCTCGGCGGCGAGTTCGGCACCTTCGTCGGCGAGATCGAGGCCGGGCGTGCGGCGGAGATCACCGCGACGCCGTCGGACCCCGACGCCGAGCAGGCCGAGGAGTCCCTCGACCGCGCCGCGATGGAGGCCGGGACCGACTGAGCCGGGCTCGGGACCGGGTCGCGACGGGCCGGGATGCGATGATCGGGGCCGTGCTACCCACGACCGACCCCGTACCCGGTCCGCGGCCCCGGCCCGGACCGGGCGCACCGGCGGCCGAGGCGGTGGTCGACCTCGACGCCGTCCGGCACAACACCCGGTACCTGTCGGGTCTCGCGTCCGGGGCCGAGACGATGGTCGTGGTCAAGGCCGACGGCTACGGCCACGGCGCCGCCGCCGTCGCACGGGCGGCGCTGTCGGCCGGGGCGACCCGGCTCGGGGTCGCCACCCTGGACGAGGCGCTCGCACTGCGGGCCGACGGTGTCGACGCGCCGTTGCTGTCCTGGCTGCACCTGCCCGACTCCGACTTCGCCGCCGCCGTCGCCGCCGGGGTGGAGCTGTCGGTGTCCGGCCGCGTGCACCTCGCCGCGGTGCTGGCCGGTGCCCGCGCCGCGGGCCGCCGGGTCCGGCTGCACCTCAAGGCCGACACCGGGCTGTCGCGCAACGGCTGTCCGCCCGGCGAGTGGCCCGCCCTGCTCGACGACGTCTCCGACGGCGTCGCCGACGGCACCTGCGAGGTCGTGGCCGTGTGGTCGCACCTGGCCGCCGCCGACGAGCCGGGCCAGCCCGCCGTCGACAGCCAGGCCGCGCGGCTGCACGCCGCCGCCGCGCTCGCCCGGGACCGCGGGTTCGTCCCGCAGCTGCACCTGTGCAACTCGGCGGGCCTGATGACCCGCCCCGACCTGCACCTCGACGTCGTCCGGCCGGGGATCGCCGTCTACGGGCTCGACCCGATCGCCAGCCCCGCCGACAGCCCGCTGCGCCCGGCGATGACGCTCTGCGGCCGGGTCGCGCTCACCAAGACCGTCGAGGCGGGCGAGGGCGTGTCCTACGGCCACGAGTGGGTCGCCCGCGAACCGCGCACGCTGGCACTGGTGCCGCTGGGCTACGCCGACGGCGTTCCGCGCCGGCTCAACGACGGCGGCCGGATGCGCGTGCGGATCGGCGGCACCGTCCGGCCGGTCGCCGGGCGGGTCTGCATGGACCAGTTCGTCGTCGACTGCGGGCGGCCGGGGGTACTGCCGGTCGCGATCGGCGACCCGGTCGAGCTGTTCGGCACCGGCGCCGACGGCGGACCGACGGCCCGCGAGTGGGCCGACGAGCTGGGCACCATCCACTACGAGATCGTCACGGGCGTCCGGGGGCGGGTGCGCCGCACGGTGTCCGACGGGCGCGGGGGAGTCGCATGAGCCGCAGGGGATGGACCGTCGCCGGGATCGCGGGCGGTGTGGTCGGCGCGGCGGGCGCCGCGGCCGGGGTCGGCGTCGCCGCGCAGCGACGCAAGATCGCCGCCACCCGGCGCAGCCTGGCCACCGAGATGTCCGCGCACGCCGGGACGCCGCCGGGCACCGTCGGCGAGGAGATGTCGGTGATGGCCGACGACGGCGTCCGCATCGCCTGCGAGGTGGTCGCGCCGGCCGACGGCTCGGAGCCCGCGCTGACGGTGGTGCTGGTGCACGGATTCGCCCTGGACCGGCGCACCTGGTCCGAGCAGCGGCCGCACCTGGCCGGGCTGACCGGCCCGTCGGTGCGGATGGTGCTCTACGACCAGCGCAGCCACGGCCGCTCCGAGCGGGCTCCCGCGGACTCCTGCACGATCGACCAGCTCGGCCGCGACCTGGACGCCGTCATCCGCGCGGTGGCCCCCGAGGGTCCGCTGGTGCTGGTGTCCCACTCGATGGGCGGCATGACCGTGATGGCGCTGGCCGAGCAGCACCCGGAGCTGTTCCACGAGCGCGTCGCCGGGGTGGCGCTGGTGTCGACCTCGGCGGGGGAGATGGCGTCCTCGGGGTTGCCGGGCACGTTCCTGTCCCGGCGCAACCCGGTCATCCGGACCCTCGGCGGGCTCGCCGCGTGGCAGCCCGGCCTGGTCGAGACGGGCCGGCGCGCGCTGGGCGACATCATCTGGGTGTTCACCAAGCGCTTCGCCTACGGCGACCGCCAGGTCGACCCGCGGATGGTCGACCTCGTCGACACGATGATCGACTCGAACGCCGTCGGCGCGCTCACCGACTTCGTCGACACCCTCGGCACCCACGACCGGCTCGCGGCGCTGCCCGGCCTGTCCGGCTGCGAGGTGCTCGTCCTGGCCGGCGACGGCGACCGGATCATCCCGTGGCGGCACAGCGAGGTCATCGCCGAGGCGGTCCCGACCGCCCGGCTGGTGCGCCTGCCCGGGGTCGGGCACATGCCGATGCTGGAGCAGCCCGAGGTCGTCGACGCCGAGCTCGACGCGCTGATCGCCCGCACCACCGAGCGCACCGCGGGCGGCGGGCTGCGCGCCAAGCGCCCGCCGCAGCTCACCGACACGACCGACGACGAGCAGGCCGAGGCGGGCGGTGCGCTGCAGGGGCTGCTGCGCAGCGCGGGCCGGGTCCGCCGGGGCAGCCGCATCCCGGCCCGGGCCGGCCGGTCCCGGAAGAAGGACCGGCCGTGATCCCCGCCCCCGGCGCGGACGCCGTCGTCACCGAGCTGCCGACCGTCGCCGACACCGAGTCCTTCGGCCGGACGGTCGGGCGCGAGCTGGTCGCCGGTGACGTCGTGCTCCTGGCGGGCCCGCTCGGCGCGGGCAAGACCGCCCTGGTCCGCGGCCTGGCCCGCGGGCTCGGGGTGACCGGCACGGTGGCCTCGCCGACGTTCGTGATCGCCCGCGAGCACCCCTCCGCGGGCGACGGCCCGGCCCTGGTGCACGTCGACGCCTACCGGCTGGGCGGCCCCGACGGGAACGTGGACGTCGCGGCCGAGCTGGACGACCTCGACCTCGACACCGAGCTGGACCGGGCGGTCGTCGCCGTCGAGTGGGGGGTCGGGGTCGCGGAGCGGCTCGCCGGGTCCGCGGTGACGATCACGCTGGAGCGCCGCGACGACGACACCCGGGTCGCGACGCTGCGCCGCACCGCGCGTCCGTAGGCTTGCCGGCGTGCTGGTACTGGCCCTCGACACCGCGACGACCGTGGTCACCGCCGGTCTCGTCGACCTCGGCCCCGACGGCGGGCCGCGGACCCTCGCCGCCCGCGCGCACGACGGCCGCCGCCACGGCGAGCTGCTGATGCCCGCGGTCCGTGCGCTGTGCGCCGAGGCGGGCCACGCGCTCGCCGAGGTCGGGGCGGTGGTCGTCGGCGCCGGTCCGGGCCCGTTCACCGGGCTGCGGGTCGGGATCGCCTCGG
>NZ_WWFY01001101.1:0-537 GCF_009864975.1 Pseudonocardia sp. SID8383 | reverse complement strand
CCGCGGGCCGCGGTGAGGCGGACGGGGGGCGGGCGCGCGGTGCCGCGGCCGCCGCCTCAGGCGTCGAAGGGGAGCGTGCACCGCACGACGGCGTCGTACTCGACCAGGCGGTCCATCGCGGCCCGCGTGGTCTCCGGGGCGGCCCGGTCGCGGTGGGCGACGACGAACCGCCGGCCACGGGTCCCCGGCGCACCCCGGTCCGCGGCGGAGAAACGCAGGAACGCCTCGGCGACCTCGCGGTAGCGGCGCCGCGTCTCCTCGTCGCCGATCTGTGTCGCGAGCCAGGCGACGTACGGCTCGAGGCGGTTCGTGACGCCGCCGTCCGGGCCCGTGGCGCAGCAGCGCCCGCAGGTCCTCGGTGCCGGTGCGGTCCAGCATCGACTCCGCCGCGTCGGCGCCGAACACCACGACCAGCAGCGACGCGTGTCCTCCACCGCCGCCCGACGCGGCCCGGGCGCGGACCGTCGCCGCCAGCTCGGCGACGCGGGCGGCGAACCCGTCGGCGGACACCTTCTCCACCGTGCCGGGCAGGTCCGG
>NZ_WWFY01001100.1:0-540 GCF_009864975.1 Pseudonocardia sp. SID8383 | reverse complement strand
CCGGCCCCGGCGGCGAACCGGGCGGCGACGGCGAACCGGTCGCCCCGGGCCAGGGCGGTGTCGAACAGGGCGAGGCCCTGCGCGGGCTGCAGCGGCGGCATCCCGGACCGTTCGTGCCGCTCCCGTTCGGCGGCGTCGAGGGTGCCGGTCATGCCGGCGTCGGCCGACCACGGCCCCCAGGCCAGCGAGAGCCCGGGCAGGCCGTGTGCCGCGCGATGCGCGGCGAGCGCGTCGAGCAGGGTGTTGGCGGCCGCGTAGTTGCCCTGGCCGGGGCCGCCGGTGATCCCGGCGACCGAGGAGTACAGGACGAACGCGGCCAGCGGCAGGTCCCGGGTGGCCTCGTGCAGGTGCCACGCCGCGTCGGCCTTCGGCCGCAGTACCCGGTCCATCCGGGCGGCGTCCAGCGAGCCGACGGTGGCGTCGTCGAGTACCCCTGCGGTGTGCACCACCGCGGTCAGCGGGTGGGCGGCCGGCACGGCGCCGACCAGCTCCGCGACCGCCGCCGGGTCGGCGACGTCGCAGGCCGCGAGGGTGACCTCG
>NZ_WWFY01001099.1:0-573 GCF_009864975.1 Pseudonocardia sp. SID8383 | reverse complement strand
CGGCCGCCAGCACCCCGACGACGTCGCCGGGGTCGGCGGCCCGGTCGCCGCGCCACACCGCGTCGGTGCCCAGCCGCACCTGCGCCCCGGTCACCGGCAGCACGTGTACCGGCTCCCCGACGAACGCCTTGTGCGTGGCGCCGGACCCCAGCCCGACCAGCGTGAACGCCTCCCCGGCGGCGACGACGTGGGTGAGGTCGCCCGGATTGTGGGTGTCGAGCTCGATCCGCCGGTGCACGCCGTGCCGGGCGAGCAGCTCCCCGGTGGCCCGGTAGACCGCCGGGGCGGCGTCGTAGCGGATGGACACGTACGGCAGCTCCGCCAGCTCCTCGAGGCGGACCTCGGTGCGGTCGTCGAAGCCGCGCCCGTGCCCGACGACGACGGCCGCCGGCCGGGTGTCCACCCGCCGCACGGTCAGCCCGGGGTCGTCGCTCCCGCCGTGCACGAACGCCAGGTCCAGCTCGCGGCGCGCCACCGCGCGGGCCAGCTCCGCGCTGGTCCCGGGCCGGATCCGCACCGCCAGCTCCGGACGGGCGGCCCGCAGCCGCTCCAGGAACCCGTCGCGGACCGCCG
>NZ_WWFY01001098.1:0-662 GCF_009864975.1 Pseudonocardia sp. SID8383 | reverse complement strand
CCAGCGCAGCACCGCGGACCCGGCGTGCGCCGACGGGCTGACCGCGATGTCGCACTCGGTCCAGGCGTGCTCGCCGAGCAGGTCCTCGCCGAGCACCTCGTCGATGCCGACGGCGCGCTCGTGCACCTGCAGCCGCGTGAGCGGGACGGTGCGGAGCTCCAGCGCGGTCGCGATGCCCAGTGCGCCGAGCCCGCAGCGGGCGGCGTCGAGGTCGGGTCCGGTGACGTCGCGGACCGTGCCTCGGCCGTCGACCAACCGGACGGCCCGGACCTGGCCGGACAGCGAGCCCTCCGCGGGGGCGCCGCCGTACATGCCCAGCCCGGTGGCGCCGCCGATGGTGGCGCGGGGCGCGTCGGGCACGGTGGCCAGCGCCCGGCCGGCGGCGGCGAGGGCGACGCAGAGGTCCGCGACGGTCTCCCCGGCCCGCACCCGCACGGTGTCCTCGCCGATCTCGACGACGCCGGTCAGCGCGGACACGTCGAGTAGTACGTCATCGGTCCGGACGAGGGGTCCCGGGGCGCGGCCGCCGGCACCGGTGGGGCGGACGGTGGCGCCCCGTTCCGCGGCCCGTCGCACGGCCGTCACGACGCCGGCCTCGTCGAGCGGGCGGTCGGTGCGCCGGGGGCCGGTCGCGGCGGGATCGGTGCTCATCCCTCGCAGGG
>NZ_WWFY01001097.1:0-819 GCF_009864975.1 Pseudonocardia sp. SID8383 | reverse complement strand
TCGGCGGCTCCGTCACCGGACGGCTCGGGCTCGTCGCCGGGCTCCGGAGGGGCCGGGGGCGTCGACGGGGTCGCGGGCGGGTCGTCCGGGCCTTCGTCGGCCGAGTCCACCGGGCGGCCGTCCGGCCCCGCCCCGAACGGCGACGGCGTCCGCGCGGCCAGCGGCACCAGGAACGGCTTCCAGCCGGTGCCGAAGGTCAGGTCGAAGGAGTGCTCGTCGTAGCTGGGGTCGAACACCCGCCGGGACAGGAACGCCAGGTGCCTGCCGTCGGCGGTGAAGACCGGGTCGCTGTCGTGGAAGCGGGCCGGGGTGACCTCGGCGTGCTCGCCGTCGGCGACCCGGGTGAGCACGATCCGCGACAGCCCCTCGGGGGCCGGGTCGCACCAGGCCAGCCAGGCCGAGTCCGGTGACCAGGACACGTCGGAGGGCTCGCCCGCGGTGCCGCGGTGCAGCTCGCGCAGCTCCCCCACCGCCCGGGCCGGGACGGCCTCGTCGACCACGCCGTCGTCGGGCCGGTCGTCGGGGCCGGGTGCCGGGTCCGGTGCGGGATCGGCGCCGGTGTGCAGCACCAGCAGCCTGCCGTCGTGCGTGGTGAGCGCGACGGCGGACCCGTCCGGTGCCGGGGCCAGCTCCAGGACCCGTCCGATGCCGCCCGCGGCGTACCGCGCCCGCTCCGGGGCGTCCGGGAGGTGCGGGTCGAGCGGGGCCACGACCACTGCGTCCTCGCCGGTCGCGTCGTCCACCCACACGCTGCGGTGCGTGCCGAGCGGGTGCGCGAGCCGGGCCCGCACACCGGGCTCGGCGAGCAGTGCGCGGGCG
>NZ_WWFY01001096.1:0-833 GCF_009864975.1 Pseudonocardia sp. SID8383 | reverse complement strand
CGCCGGCCCGCCCCGCTACCGCGCCGTCCCGCGCTGGGGCCTCCCGGTGGGGCCCTGGCGGATCGCGCCGGTCCCTGGTGAGGGCCCGCTCCGGCCGGTCGACCGGGCCCGCGCGCTGGCCGCGCAGCTCGTGCCCGTGCTGTGGGTGGTCGTCGTCGTGTCGGGGGTCGCCGCCGTCGCCGAGGTGTGGCGGTACGTGCTCCTGCTGTTCAGCCGGTCCGACGCGTTGTCCCCGGAGGCCGTCGGCGTCTCCGACGCGCTGGTGTGGTTCGGCGGCTGGTCCTCGGTGGTGGCGACGATCGCCGCCGGGGTGCTGATGATCTCGTGGAGCCTGTGGACCTACCGGGCCGCCGCGGACCGCGCGGGCACGCGCGCCTGGCGAAGCCGCCGGTGGGTCGTCGCGGGCTGGGTGGTGCCCGGCTGGAACCTGGTCGCGCCCGGTTCGCTGCTGGCCGAGACCGAGCACGCCGCGCTGGACCTGCCGCCGGAACGGCGGCCGTCGCCGTCGCGGGAGCTGCTGGTCTGGTGGGCGCTGTGGGCGGCGTGCGTGGTCCTCGGCGCGGTCGTCCTGGTCTGGCGGTTCCGCACCGGCACCCAGGCGCTGGCCGACGGGGTCGTCCTGCACGCCTGGGCCGACGTGCTCGCCGCGGTCACGGCGTGGCGCACGATCCGGGTCGTCCGCCTGCTCACCGCTCTGCTGGCGACGCGGCCGCAGGGTCCCCGGCAGCTGCTGGTGTCGGCGACGGCGGGTACGGCCGGCGCGGAGCCGGCGGTCCCGGTGGGAGCGGCGGCCCCGCAGGCAGCGCCGACGGCGGCACGGGTCCCGACCACGG
>NZ_WWFY01001095.1:0-834 GCF_009864975.1 Pseudonocardia sp. SID8383 | reverse complement strand
GTCCGCGGGCCAGTGCCGGGGGCGGGCCCTGGCGGCCGGGCCCACGGGTGGGCAGCGCCGGTCCGGCGCCGCGGGCCGGCATGACCGGGCGTCGCGACGGGGAGGGACGGGACCCGTTGGTGCGGGCCGGGAGCGGCCCGCCCATCGGTGTACGGCCGGACGGGCGGATCGTCGGGAGTGCCGCGGTCTCGGGTTCGGTACCGGCGGAGCCGCCGTCCCCGGATCCGGTTTCCCCGGAGCCGTTGTCCGCGGCTGCGCCGTCCACGGACGCGGTGTCCGCGGGACGGTCGCCGTCGGCGCCGGTCCCGGGGGCGTCCGTGGACGCGGCCGTGCCGGTGGTGTCGTCCTCGGCGGGGTCGGTCGCGGTGCTGCCCGCACCGGTGGCGTCGACCCCGGTGGCGTCGACGTCGGTGTCGTCGGACGGGGTGTGGCCGGACGGGGCGCTCACGTCGGTGCCGGCCGCGTCCGCGGCTCCGGTCCCGTCGTGGGCGTGACCGTCGGTCCTGCGGGCGTCGGTGCGGTCGCCCGGGGCCGGAGGGAACGGCGCGATGCCGTTCGTCCGGGCCGCGAGCGGTGTCTCCTCCGGGGCGGTCCCATCGGTGTCCCGGTCGGTGTCCCCGTCGGTGGCCCGGGAGTCCACGGAGCCGTCGGTGTCCGGGTCGGTCCCGTCCGGACCGTCCTCGGTGACGGCGTCGGCGTCGGTCTTCCCGGAGCCCTCGTCGCCGGCCGGGGTCCGCCGGTGGTCCTCGGGGCCGTCACCGATCGCCCGGTCCAGGACGACGGTGTCGTCCATGTCGCGGTCGGCGCGGGCCCGGGCCGCGGCGGCCGCCGCAG
>NZ_WWFY01001094.1:0-1025 GCF_009864975.1 Pseudonocardia sp. SID8383 | reverse complement strand
CCCCGACACCGCCGAGGTCCCCGGCGGTGGCGACCGCTGGTCCACCTGGCCCGGGCTGCCCGCCGGTGCCCGTGGCCCGCACCCCCACCCCGGCTGGCTGGTGACCGACGCCGGCGCCGTCGACCACGAGCGCGGGGTGCTCAAGACCGGCAAGGAGGCCGACGTGCACCTCGTCGGACGCGGCCTCCCCGGCCGTGACGGGGTGCTGCTCGCCGCCAAGCGCTACCGCGACCCCGCGCACCGCATGTTCCACCGCGACGCCGGCTACCTGGAGGGGCGCCGCGTCCGCCGCTCCCGGGAGACCCGGGCGATGGCGCAGCGCACCGCGCTGGGCCGCGACCTCATCGCCGGGCAGTGGGCGGCGGCCGAGTTCGCCGCACTCGCCCGGCTGCACTCCGCGGGCGCCCCGGTGCCCTACCCGGTGTCGGTCGACGGGACCGAGGTCCTGCTGGAGTTCCTCGGCACGCCCGACGGGCGCGCCGCACCCCGGCTCGCCGCGCTGCGCCCGGACGCGGACGCGCTGACCGCGCTGTGGCACGACCTCGTCGACGCCCTCGGCGTGCTCGCCGACCTCGGCTGGGCGCACGGCGACCTGTCTGCCTACAACGTGCTCGTCCACCACGGCCGGGCGGTGCTGATCGACCTGCCACAGGTCGTCGACGTCGTCGGGAACCCGCAGGGACCGGAGTTCCTGGACCGTGACGTCCGACGCATCGGCGAGTGGTTCGTCGCCCGCGGGCTCGACCCCGCCGCACCCGGGCGACTCCTCACCGAGCTGCGGGAACGCACCCTGCTGGGCTGACCCGGCCCGCCGCTCCCCCGGGGCGCGACGCGGCGTCACGCGTCGCGTCCCGGCGGCCCGGCACCGGGCAGCACGGGTATGGCGCGTAGTGTGGATCGACGAGCGCCCGGCCGCCAGAGCCGCCGGGCCGAGCCCTTCCATCACGGAGCGCGCACCGCGACGACGCGCCGCCGCGCCCGGGCCCGTCGGCCGAGCACACCTCCCCCGAGGTCTCCGCAGGACG
>NZ_WWFY01001093.1:0-5046 GCF_009864975.1 Pseudonocardia sp. SID8383 | reverse complement strand
CGGCGCTGACCGTCGTCGCCGGGGTGCGACAGTTCGAGATGTCGGTGCCCGGGGCGGTCGCGCCGCTGGGCCGGGCGGACAACTACCCGCGTGCGGTCGCCCGCCGCGTCGGCGCCGACCCGCGGCGGGCGGTGCTCGACGTCGTCGGCGGGCAGTCCCCGCAACGGCTCGTCAGCGAGTTCGCCGGCGCGATCGCCCGCGGGGAGGCCGGGGCGGTGCTGCTCGTCGGGGCCGAGGCGATGTCGACCGTGCGGGACCTGATGTCGCGTCCCGAGGCCGAGCGGCCCGACCACGGCGAACACGTCGGCGGCACGCTGGAGGACCGCGGGTACGGCTCGGAGCTGCGCAGCCCGGCCGCCGAGGCGCACGGTGTGCTCTCCCCCGCCGCCTACTACGCGCTGTGCGAGAACGCCCGCCGCGCCCGGCTCGGCCTCGGCCGGGACGCCTACGCCCACGGGATGGGCGAGCTGTTCGCGCCGTTCACCCGGGTCGCCGCCGGGCACCCGCACGCCGCCGCACCGCGGGTCCGAGAGCCCGACGAGCTCGTCACGACCGACGACCGCAACCGGATGATCACCGACCCGTACCCGCGGTTCCTCGTCTCGCGCGACCAGGTCAACCAGGGCGCCGCGGTCGTCCTCACCTCGGTCGGCACCGCACACGACCTGGGGATCGACCCGCAGCGGTGGGTGTTCCTGCACGGCCACGCCGACCTCACCGAGCATGCCGTGCTCGACCGCCCCGACCTGGGCGCCTACCCGGCCGCCGAGGCCGCCGTCCGGCACGCCCTGGACCGCGCCGGGGCCGGCGTGGACGACCTCGCCGCCATCGACCTGTACTCCTGCTTCCCGATCGCGGTGTCCTCGGTCGCCGGCCCCCTCGGGCTGGCCGCCGACGACCCGCGCGGGCTCACGGTCACCGGTGGGCTGCCGTTCTTCGGCGGGCCGGGGAACGACTACTCGATGCACGCGGTCGCCGAGGTCGTACGACGCCTGCGGGCCGACCCGGGCACGTACGGCCTGGTCGGCGCGAACGGCGGGTTCCTGTCCAAGTACTCCGCCGGGGTCTACTCCACCCGCCCCGCCCCCTGGCGCGACGACGACAGCGCCGCGCTCCAGGCCCGGCTCGACGCCGTCCCCGCCGTCCCGACGACGACCGCCGCCGACGGCGCGGCGACCGTAGAGACCTGGACGGTGCGCCACGACCGCGACGGCAGCCGGCACGCGGTCGTCGTCGGCAGGCTCGACGACGGCGGTGCGCGGTTCATCGGGTGCGGTCGCGACGACGAGCTGCCGGAACTGCTCGCCGGCGACCCGGCCGGGGCGGCGGTCCGGGTCCGGCCCGACGGGAAGCTGACGATCGTCACGCCGCGCTGACGGGTGTCCGGGCCCCGTGACCGCGAAGTCGCCGGGCGCGAGCCGTCACGTCGGTGCGACACCGGCCCGGCTCGCGGCCGCCGTCGAGGGTTGAGCCACCTCCCCCAGGGCCGTGCCGAGGATGTCCACGCCGCGGCGGATCTCGGCCCCGGTCGCGGTCAGCGGCGGCGCGATCCGGAACGTCCCGCCCATGCCGGGCAGCTGCACGATGTTCATGTGCAGCCCCAGCTCGGCGCACCGCGCGGTGACGGCCGCCCCGAGCGCGTCGGTGTCGGAGCCCGCCAGCTCCAGGCCGACCAGCAGGCCGCGCCCGCGGACGTCGCCGATCATCCCGGTCGTGCGGGCCAGGTCCCGCAGGCCGTCCTGCAGCAGCGTGCCCAGCTCGCGGGCGCGCAGGTCGAGCCGGTCGCGGGTGAGCACGTCGAGCACGGTGAGCCCGACCGCCGCCGGGAGGGGGTCGTTGACGTGGGTGGTGAAGAACAGGAAGCCGCGCTCGTGCGCGACCTGCTCGATCGCTGCCGTGGTGAGGACGGCGGCGAGCGGCAGGCCCGCCCCGAGCGTCTTGGACAGCGTGAGGATGTCGGGGACCACGCCGTCGCGCTGGTGGGCGTACCAGTCGCCGGTGCGGCACAGACCCGTCTGGGCCTCGTCGAGGATCAGCAGCATGCCGCGCTCGTGACACTTGTCGCGCAGCGCCGCCAGATAGCCCGGCGGCAGGTCGACGACCCCGCCGGAGGACAGGACCGGCTCGACGATGCAGGCGGCGAGGCTGCCGACGGACTGGGCGTCGATCAGGGCGAACCCGAGGTCGAGCTGGCGGCGCCAGTCGAGCTCCCCGGCGTCGTCGACGAGGTCGGGGCGGTAGCGGTCGGGCACCGGCAGCGCGAAGTTGCCGGGGGCGGCGGGACCGTACCCGGCGCGGCCGGCGACGTAGGTCGCGTTCGCCGCGGCCTGGGTCATGCCGTGCCAGGACCGGGCGAAGGAGACGATCTCGTGCCGGCCGGTGACGAGCTTGGCCATCCGGATCGCGGCCTCGTTGGACTCCGCGCCGGTGGTCAGCAGCATCGCCCGGTCCAGGCCACCGCCGACCGAGGCGCACAGCCGCTCGCACAGCTCCAGCACCGGCCGCGACAGCATCCCGCTGTAGAGGTGGTCGAGCCGTCCGACCTGGTCGCGGACGGTCGCGACGATCTCCGGGTGCGAGTGCCCGAGGATCGCGCTCATCTGCCCGGAGGTGAAGTCGAGCAGCTCCCGGCCGTCCTCGGTGGTGACGGTGCTCCCCTGGGCCCGGGCGATCACGCCGGGGGTGAAGCCGCCGCGGCCGGAGTAGCGGATGAGGTGCTCGGTCATGGCCCGAGTGTGGCACCGGCGCTGCGGGCGGTCAGCCCATCCGGTCGACGAGGAACCGCAGTGCCTCCCGGCCCGCCGCGGAACACACCTCGACCGGCTCGCCGGTCAGGACCCGGCGGACGACCTCGGTGTGTGCCCCGTCGGCGACGGCGAGGAACACCGTGCCGGGATCCTGACCGTCCTGCGGATCCGGGCCGCCCGCGCCGGTGAGGGCGACGGCGATGTCCGCGCCGAGCAGCTCGCGCACCCGTTCGGCCATCACCCGGGCCGCGTCGGGGTCGACGACCGGGCCGTCGGGGACGTCCAGCACATCGTGCTTGACCTGCGAAGAGTAGGCGACGAGACCGCCGCGGTACCACTCGCCGGCGCCGCTGGACGCGGCCAGTGCGGCGGACACCATCCCCCCGGTGAGCGACTCGGCCACCGCGACGGTCCGGCCCGCCGACGAGGCGAGGTCGGAGATACGGGCGGCGAGGTCGTCGAGCTCGTTCGGCACCCGGGTGAGCTACCCGAGACGTGGCGGCACAATCCCGCGGCCGGCTCGCCCGGCCCCCGATGCCCACACGGGACGGTGCGGCGACGGATACGGCAAGGTGGAGCCAGGAGCGGGAATCGGACGAGGGGGACGGTCGTGACCTGGAGCACCCGTGAGGTCGCCGAGTTGGCGGGGACCAGCCTGCGGGCGGTGCGGCACTACCACGACATCGGGCTGCTGGCCGAGCCCGATCGGCGCGCGAACGGCTACAAGCAGTACGGGGTGGCGCACCTGGTGCGGCTGCTGCGGATCAAGCGGCTCGTCGACCTCGGATTCTCGTTGGCCCAGATCTCCGAGATGAACGACGCCGACGCCCACCCGGAGGAGGCCGCCCGCGCGCTCGACGCCGAGCTGGCCGCCACCATCGAGCGGCTGCAGCAGGCCCGCACCGAGCTGGCCCTGATCCTGGACGGTGCCGCGCCCACCGACCTGCCCACCGAGTTCGCCGCGGCCGCCGACCAGCCGATGTCCGAGGCCGACCGGTCGCTCACCCTCGTCCTCCCGCGGGTGCTGGGCTCGGAGCGGCTGCAGGCCGTCGCGGACATGCTGGCCGACGCCCGCCCGGACCCGACGCAGAACCGGTTCGACACGCTCCCGGCCGACGCCGACGAGGCCACCCGCCAGGAGCTCGCCGACCGGATGGTGCCCTACATGCGCGCTCTCTACGAGACCCATCCCGGCCTGGTCGCGCCGAACACCGACGCACCCGTCGGTGAGCAGCGGGCGGAGCAGACCCTGGGCCGGGCGATGCGGGAGCTGTACAACCGCGCCCAGCTCGACGTGCTCGTGCGCGCCGGGAAGGCCCTCGCCGCGGAGAGTGGGGACGGCTGAACCGGGCCCACCGCCGGCGATCATCAGTAGTGGGGGTCGGCCCGGCCGACCGATAACGCCCCCGTCCGTTCCGCGATGCGCCGTGTGCACCGTCGGATCGGTCCGATGCGCGCAGGCGCGCACGGGAACAGGGGTGGGTCGTGCTCGGGAAGATGATCGCCGCGGTGGTCGCGGTCACCGCGACCGTCGCGGGTGTGGGGCTCGTGACGAGCGGCGGGTCGGACCAGGCCGTCGTGACCCGCATCGTCGACGGCGACACGTTCGAGGCGACCCTGGACGGCCGCAGCACCACGGTCCGGCTGCTCAACATCGACACCCCGGAGACCGTCGATCCCGACTCCACCGTCCAGTGCCTCGGCCCGGAGGCGGCCGCCCGGCTCGCCGCGCTCATCCCGGTCGGCAGCACCGTCGACCTGTCCTACGACGACGAGCGCGTCGACGGCTGGGGCCGCACCCTGGCCGGGGTGCACGACACCGGGGGCCGGCTGGTCAACGCCGAGCTCGCCCGGGAGGGACTCGGCACCGCGATGGTGGTCGGCGGCAACGATCGCTACCTCGACGAGGTCACCGAGGCCCAGGAGGAGGCGCGCGCAGCGGGCCGCGGGCTGTACGCGACGACGGTGTCCTGCACCGTCCCCGCGCAGGTGGAGCGGGCCCGCGGCACCGTCGCGGGGCTGGCACAGCGGGCGTCGTCGCCGTCGCCGGACCCGGCGCAGCTCGACGCCGCGGGCCGGGAGGCCGTCGACGCGCTGACCGTGCTGGCGGGACTGGACGCCGACGTCCGGGCACACCGGGCGGGTGTGGCCTGGGCGGTGCTGTCCGAGCTCGACCGGGCCCGTCTGACCGGGGTCCTCGACACCGCCTCCGACGACGCCCGGACACTGCAGGTCCGTTTCGCCGAGCAGGCCTCGGACGTGCGGGAGGCACAGCGCCTGGCCGCCGAGCAGGCCGAGC
>NZ_WWFY01001092.1:0-1298 GCF_009864975.1 Pseudonocardia sp. SID8383 | reverse complement strand
TCCCCGCCGCGGAACGGGCCGCGACGCTGCGCCGCGCCGCCCGCGCGCTGGCCGCCGCCCGCGGGACGCTGCTGTCGGTGATGCTGCACGAGGCGGGCAAGACCGTCGCCGAGGCCGACCCCGAGATCTCCGAGGCCGTCGACTTCGCCGCCTACTACGCCGAGCGCGCCGCCGAGCTCGACGGCGCCCCGTTCACCCCGGACCGGGTCGTGGCCGTGACCCCGCCCTGGAACTTCCCGGTCGCGATCCCGCTCGGCGGCTGCCTCGCCGCGCTCGCCGCGGGCGCCCCGGTGCTGCTCAAGCCCGCCCCGCAGGTCCGCGAGTGTGCCGAGGCCGGCGTGGCCGCGCTGCACCGCGGCGGGATCCCGCGTGACGCACTGCAGCTGCTGCCCACCGACGAGGCCGACGCCGGACGCCGGCTCGTCACCCACCCCGGGATCGACCGGGTCGTGCTCACCGGCTCGTCGGAGACCGCCGCGCTGTTCCGGTCCTGGCGGCCCGACCTGAACCTCGTCGCCGAGACCAGTGGCAAGAACGCGCTGGTCGTCACCCCCGCCGCCGACCCGGACCTCGCCGTCGCCGACCTCGTGCGCTCGGCGTTCGGGCACGCCGGGCAGAAGTGCTCCGCGGCGTCGCTGGCCATCCTCGTCGGCCCCGCCGCGACCGGCTCGGCCACCGGGAGGCGGCTGCGCCGCCAGCTCGTCGACGCCGTCTCCACCCTGCGCGTCGGTCCCGGCACCGACCTCGCGACGACCATGGGCCCGCTCATCGAGGCGCCCTCGGCGAAGCTGCACCGGGCGCTGACCACGCTGGAGCCGGGGGAGCGGTGGCTGGTGCGCCCGCGCCGCGTCTCGGAGACGGTGTGGACACCGGGCGTGCGGGCCTGGGTGTCGCCGGGCAGCTGGTTCCACCGCACCGAGTGCTTCGGCCCGGTGCTCGGCCTGATGGCCGCCCGCGACCTCGACGAGGCGATCGCCTGGCAGAACGACACCGGCTTCGGCCTCACCGGCGGCATCCACTCCCTCGACCCCGACGAGATCGCGCACTGGCTCGACCGCGTCGAGGTCGGCAACGCCTACGTCAACCGGCACATCACCGGCGCGATCGTGCAGCGCCAGTCCTTCGGCGGCTGGAAGGGCTCGGTGCTCGGCCCGGGCGCCAAGCCCGGCGGACCCAACTACGTCGCCCAGTTCGGTACCTGGCACGACGGCGACCTCCCCGGGCCGGGACCGACGTCCGGCCCGGCCGCGGACCGCGTCCTGGCCGCGGCGGCCGACCTCGACCCGGCCGCCCGCGAC
>NZ_WWFY01000109.1:0-5406 GCF_009864975.1 Pseudonocardia sp. SID8383 | reverse complement strand
CGACGGGGCGGTGACGGTCGGCGGCGCCGGCCCGCTGCAGCCGGCCGACGGTGCGGACGCGGCGCTGGCCGAGGCCCGTCGCTCGGCGGAGGCGCTGGTCGCGCTGGACCGGGAGGGGGAGTGCGCGTCGGCGTCGGATCTCGGGTTCGCCGGGCTGCTGCTCGGCGAGCGCCCGGACGTCGCCGGGTACGTGCGCGGCATCCTCGGGCCCGTCGCCGAGCACGACGCGCGCCGCGGCAGCGAGCTGCTGCGCACCCTGGAGGCCTACTACGCCGCGGGCGCCAGCCCGACCCGGGCCGCGGCGGCGCTGCACGTGCACGTGAACACCGTGGCCCAGCGGCTCGACCGGGTCGCGTCGCTGCTGGGGCCGCGCTGGCAGGACCCGGACCACGGGCTGGAGCTGCAGCTCGCGTTGCGGCTGCACCGTCTGGGCACACCGCGACCGGAGGGGACACCGTGACCGACCGCAGCACCGACCCGACCACCGACCTCGGCACCGACCTCGCGGCCGTCGCGGCGGGGCTCGACGCCGAGGACCCGCTCGCCGGGTACCGCGACCGGTTCCTGCCCGTCGACGGCGTCGTCGCCTACCTCGACGGGAACTCCCTCGGCCGCCCGCTGCAGGCGACGGCCGAGCGGATGGAGCGGTTCGTGCGCGCGGACTGGGGCACCCGGCTGATCCGCGGCTGGGACGAGGGCTGGGTCGACCGGCCGCGCAGCCTGGGGGACCGGATCGGGGCGGCCGCGCTCGGTGCCGCGCCGGGGCAGGTCGTCGTCGCCGACTCCACGACCGTGCTGCTCTACAAGCTGGCCCGGGCCGCCGTCGACCACCAGGCGGCGGCGGGGCGCCGCGAGATCGTCGTCGACACCGACAACTTCCCGACCGACCGCTACGTGCTCGAGGGCATCGCCGCCGAGCGCGGCGCGGTCCTGCGGTGGATCACCTCCGACCCGGCCTCGGGCGTGACGCCCGAGCAGGTCGCGGCCGCCGTCGGGCCGGACACGGCGCTGGTGCTGCTGTCCCACGTCGCCTACCGCTCCGGGTTCCTCGCCGACGCGCCCGCGATCACCCGGACCGCCCACGACGCCGGCGCCCTGGTGCTCTGGGACCTGTCGCACTCGGTCGGGTCGGTCCCGGTCCGGCTCGACGCGTGGGGCGCCGATCTCGCCGTCGGCTGCGGCTACAAGTACCTGAACGGCGGCCCGGGCGCCCCGGCGTTCGGCTACCTCGCCGCCCGGCACACCACGACGCTGCGCCAGCCGATCACGGGCTGGTTCGGCCACCGCGCGCCGTTCGCGATGGGACCCGGCCACGAGCCGGCGCCCGACGTGCGCGCCCTGCTGTCCGGCACCCCGCCGGTGCTGGCGTCGGTGCCGCTGGAGTGCGGGGTGGAGCTGCTGGAGCAGGCCGGGATCGACGCCGTCCGCGCGAAGTCGGTGCGGCTCACCGGGTTCGCCCTCGACCTCGCCGACACCCTGCTCGCCCCGCACGGCGTCACCGTGGCCTCACCGCGCGACCCGGACCGCCGCGGCGGGCACGTCACGCTGCGCCGCGAGGACCTCGCCCAGGTCAACGCCCGGCTGTGGGAGCGGGGGGTCATCCCGGACTTCCGGGCCCCGGACGGCATCCGGATCGGGCTCGCGCCGCTGTCGACCTCGTTCGCCGAGGTCCTGGCCGGGATGACCGCGTTCGCCGAGGAGGTCGCCCGATGAGCGACGGCCGCACGAACACCCGGCCGCCGAACCTCACCTACTTCCCCGAACTCTGTGCCGTGCGGCCGACGATGTAGCGGGCCCTCACGGACCTGCGCGCGCCGCCGCGCCGACAGCCCCGACCGGTACTGCCGCGGGATCGCGTGTCCCCGGAAGTCCTGCCGGGACCCTCCGCGGGGTACGGGGGCGGCGGCCCCGGCGGGGGTGCCGGCTCAGTCGGTCGGGGCGTCGACCCCGGTCCCGGCGTCGTCCGGCTCCCCGGCGCCCTCGACCGGTTCCGGCTCGGCCGCGCCCTCCGACGTGGTGTCCGCGGACTCCTCGCGACCGGCCTCGGTGTCCCCGGCGTCGATCCGCCGGCCGAGCACCCGTTCCTCGAGCTCGTCGAGTGCGCGTTCCGGGTCGATCGGGGGGCTCTCGCGTCCGGTGTCGTTCTGGTCGTCGCTCACCCGACGGGGATACCCGGACGCCGCGAGGCCCATACCGGGTGCGGAGGCCTCAGAGCCCGACGGTCGGCTGGTCCAGGCGGACCCGGGCCAGGCGCTCCACGAGCTCGGGCAGCGCGCCCACCGGGCTGCCCCGCAGGTCGTCGCAGGCCTGGGCGACGGCGGCGACCACGGCGTCCCGGCTGATGGCCGGGCCGAGTTCGTCGACCAGCCGGCTGACGGCGTCGGTGGCCCGGGCGAGCTCCGGCGTCACCGCAGGCCACCGGCGGACCGGCGGCAGGTGTGCGTCCGACGACGACACGAACGGAGTCCGGAACGGATACCCATCTGCGTGTCGGTCATGACGATCCTTCCGTCGATCTTCACCCGGCCGAGGGGTAGGTACCCCGGGAGTGGCGCCTCAATCGCGTCGGGACGGGTGAACCCACGACCACGGAGCGCGATCGTGACACCCTGTCCCGTTCTGGGGTGGGCCGCACGAGGCACTGTCCGGCATGGTCGGCGGCCCGCGGAGACCGCCCGGACTGCTCGCCGAGATCGGCGCGACCCTGCCCTGCGGTGCGACGTCGGAGCTGCTCGGGACGGCGTGGCGCGGGGTCCCGCCGGACACCGGCGCCGTCGTCGGGCTGGTCGTCGCGGTGCTGGTCGGTGTGCTGGTCGGGGTGGTGGGCGCGGTCCGGTTGTTCCGCTGGGACCGCTGACCGGCTGCGCGTTCGGTCCGCGGGACCGAACGGGGCGCCGATCTTCGGTCCCGACGACCGAGGAATCGTGCGCCGATCTCCCTACCGTCTGCTCCATCGTTCCGTCAGAGCCGACGCGAGGAGGAAATCCGATGCGGACCTATGCACTGTCCGAACCGGTGAACGGTCACCACACCTGGCACGACGGCAAGCGCTACGCCTGGCTGCTGGGCCTGCTGGTCCCGGTCCTGCCGTTCCTCGCGATCGGTCTGCACCTGGCCACCGGCTGGTCGGTGGCGTTGTGGCTGGGTCCGATCGTCGTGCTCGGCATCGTTCCGACGATCGACCTGTTCGCGGGCAAGGACCCGACGAATCCGCCGGACGAGGTGATGGAGGAACTGGAGGAGGACCGCTACTACCGCTGGGTCACCTACGCCTACCTCCCGCTGCAGTACGCAGGCCTGTTCGCCGGGATGTTCTACATCGCCACCGCCGGGGCGCCGGTCGTCGGCAACATCGGTCTCGCGGTCACGCTCGGCACCGTCGCCGGCGTCGCCATCAACACCGCCCACGAGCTGGGCCACAAGCGCGAGGACGTGGAGCGCTGGGCCGCCAAGATCGCGCTCGCCCCGGCGTTCTACGGCCACTTCTACGTCGAGCACAACCGCGGCCACCACGTGCGCGTCTCCACCCCGGACGACCCGGCCTCGGCCCGGATGGGCGAGAGCTTCTACCGGTTCTGGCCGCGCACCGTGTTCGGCTCGCTGACCAGCGCCTGGCGCCTGGAGCGCAAGCGCTACGCCCGCCGCGACCGGCACCCGTTCCGGATCGGCAACGACGTCCTCAACGCCTGGCTGATGTCGGTGGTGCTGTGGGGCGCGATCGTCGCGTCGTTCGGCTGGGGCGTGCTGCCCTACCTGCTGATCCAGGCCGTCTTCGGGTTCACCCTGCTCGAGCTGGTGAACTACATGGAGCACTACGGGATGCTGCGCCAGAAGGTCGGCCCGCCGGACCGCCGCCGCTACGAGCGCGTGCTGCCCGAGCACTCCTGGAACTCCAACAACATCGCCACCAACGTGCTGCTCTACCACCTGCAGCGACACTCCGACCACCATGCGAACCCGGTCCGCCGGTTCCAGACGCTGCGCGACTTCCCGGAGGCCCCGGTCCTGCCGACCGGCTACACCGGGATGATGCTGGCCGCGACCGTCCCGCCGGTGTTCCGCCGGCTGATGGACCCGCTGGTGGTGGCGCACTACGACGGCGACCTGCGCTACGCCAACCTGCAGCCCGGCAAGCGTGACACGCTGCTCGCCGCCTACCCGCCGCCCGCCGACCCGGCCCCGGCCGCCGACACCGCCGCCGACGTCACCCGCCGCGCGCAGAGCGACGCCGTCACCGCGGCCCGCTGCCCCGGCTGCGGGTACACCTACGAGGTCGCCGCGGGCAACGAGGCCGAGGGCTTCCCGGCGGGAACCCCGTGGTCGCAGGTCCCCGACGACTGGTGCTGCCCGGACTGCGGGGTCCGCGAGAAGGTCGACTTCGTCGCGCTGACCACCGAGGAGGTCTGATGCGCATCGTCGCCGACCTCGACGCCTGCCAGGGCATCGGGATGTGCGAGGCCATGGCCGACGGCTGGTTCGAGGTGGGGGAGGACGACGTGGTCGTCGTCCGCGACGAGCACCCGCCCGAGTCCGAGCGGGCCCACGTCGACGCCGCCGTCCGCGCCTGCCCCGCCCGCGCACTGGCCCTGGAGAACTGAGCGCCGGGTCGCGACGCCCGCCCGGCACCGGATCCCCGGAGCCGGGCGGGCGTCGCGCTACGGTCGGTCCCGTGTCGACGGTGACCGCCCTGCTCGCCCGCCTCGCCACCGAGGTCCACGGCGACGTCGAGGCGCTCGGTGCGCGGGTGCTCGTCGAGATCGACGCCGGGCTGCCCGAGCTCGGCCGCGACCCCCGCGTGCGCGAGCTGCTGGTCGCCACCGTGCAGGGCTCGCTGGAAGGGGCGCTGGTCGTGCTGACCGGCCGGGCCCAGGACGACGTGCCGCTCCCCCCGGTCGCCGGGGAGCTCGCCCGCCGACTCGCCCAGCAGGGGGTCCCGGTCACGGTCGTCCTGCGGGCCTACCGGCTGGGCCAGTCGGTGTTCCAGCAGGAGCTCATCGGCCGCATCGCCGGGTCCGGGCTGGGGACGACCGAGGTCGGGGACGCCGTCCGTGCGCTCACCGCGGTCGCCTTCGGCTACGTCGACCGGGTCTCGGAGGAGATGGTCGCGGTCCACCAGGCCGAACGCGACGGCTGGGTCCGCCGCCGCGACGCGGCCCGGCTCGCGATGGTCGACGCGGTGCTCGCCGGGCGCGGCGGCACCGTCACCGAGGTCGAGGCGGCGCTCGGGCACCCGGTCGCGGGGGAGCACCTGGCCGCGGTGCTCTGGGTCGACCAGGACGCCCCCGATCCCGGCCGGGCCCTGGAACGTGCCGTCGGCGACGTCGGCGCCGCCCTCGGCTGCACCCGCGCCCCGCTCGTCGTCGCCCCGGACGCGGTCACCTCCTGGGCCTGGTACCCGGGCACGGG
>NZ_WWFY01000012.1:0-2665 GCF_009864975.1 Pseudonocardia sp. SID8383 | reverse complement strand
CGGCCGCCGGCCGGCACCCCCGGACCCCGACGGCCCGGACGCACCCCTCGGCGTCCGGGCCGTCCCGCCTACCCGCAGGCGTCCCAGCCCGCTACCGTCCGGACGGACCATCGGCGACGGCCGGGAGGCGGGACCATGAGCAGCGGCGCGGCGCGGCGGCCCGACGGCACCGTGCGCGCGCTGCCCGATCCCGACCCCGACGACCACCCGGTCTCACCGTTCCTGACCGCCCCGTGGACGTCGCTGACCTCCCGGATCGCGCAGCTGGGCAACCCCCGCCACTACGCCCGCGGCGAGCACGTCTATACCCAGGGCCAGCTGTCGTCGCGGTTCCACCTCGTCGTGTCCGGGCGGGTGCGGATCTACCTGCACCGGCCCGACGGCTCGGAACGCTCCCTGGCCTACGCCGAGCCCGGCGCCAGCCTCGGCGAGGCGGCCTGCGTCGACGGACGGCCGCGCCACCTCGCCTCGGTCTGCACCCGGCCGTCGGAGATCGTCTCGGTGACCCGCGACGCGTTGCTGAGCGCCGCCCGCGAGGAGCCGGAACTGCTGCTCGAGATCACCCGACGGATCGCCTACAAGCAGCGCGTCATGCAGCTGCACGTGCTCATCGAGGGGCTGCCCGCCCGCGAGCGGATCATCCTGCTGCTCGGCCACCTGGTGGAGGCCTACGGCGAGATCGCGCTCGACGAGGTGGCCCGGCTGTCGATCCGCCCCGCCGTCGACGAGCTGGGGCTGCTCGTGGGGCTCACCCGGGTCACGACCAGCCGTGAGCTGTCCCGGCTGGTCGCGGAGGGCCTGCTGGAGAAGGAGGGACGCGGGTTCGTCGTGCGGGACCTGCCGGACCTGCGACGACGGGTGCACGCCGTCCTGGCCTGAGCCGGTGCTCGGCGCCGGTACCCGCTCGGTGAGCCTCGCTCAGCCCTCGGCCACCAGTGGGCTGGAGGCGATCTCGGTGCCGTCGGCGAGGGTCTGGATCTGGAAGTCCGCGAACACGTTCGGCACCTCGACCTGCAGCTGGCGCAGGCACTCGACGGCGAGGTTGCGGATCTCGACGTCGGCGGCCTCGGAGGCGCGCATCGCGATGAAGTGCCGCCACGCCCGGTAGTTCCCGGTGACGACGATCTTGGTCTCGGTGGCGTTCGGCAGCACCGACCGCGCGGCCTGGCGGGCCTGCTTGCGCCGCAGCGTGCCGTTCGGCACGTCGGCGAAGCGCGCCTCCAGACCCTCGAGGAGCTTCTCGTAGGACGCGAGCGCGTCGGCCGAGGCCTGCAGGAACAGCTCGTGCAGCTCCGGGTCCTGGGCGATGACGTCGGGCTCCACCATCGCGGCGTCACGCTCGGGGACGTAGCGCTGCGAGAGCTGGGAGTAGGAGAAGTGGCGGTGCCGGATCAGCTCGTGGGTCAGGGAGCGCGAGATACCGGTCAGGTAGAAGCTGACCGAGCCGTGCTCGAGGACCGAGAGATGCCCGACCTCGAGGATGTGGGCGATGTAGCCGGCGTTGGTCGCGGTGCGCGGGTTCGGCTTGGTCCACGACTGGTAGCAGGCGCGGCCGGCGAACTCGGCCAGCGCCTGGCCGCCGTCGGCGTCGGTGGACCACGGGACGTCCGCGGGCGGGGTGAACTCGGTCTTCGCGACGAGCTGCACGGTCAGCGGGACGGTCTTCGGCGCGGTCTCCGGCATGCCGCGAGGGTAACGACCGGCGTCTCCGGCACCCGCCGGGCCCCGCGCCCGCACCGACGGTGGCGGCCGCGGCACCCCCGGTGCGCTGCGACGTCGCCACCGACGCCACGAACGAGTGGCGTGATGTCAGGAGTGACGCCATAGTGGTGTCATGGACCTCACGCCGTATGTCGCGCAGCTGCGCGACGACCTCGCCGCCGCGGCGGCCGCGGGCGACGAGCAGACCCGCCGCACGGCGGCTCTGCTCGGCTCCGCGATCGAGCCCGCCGCCCGGCTCGCGATCATGAACGCCCTCTCCGACCTGGCCTCGGAGGCGACCGCCGCGCTCGGCGACCGCTCGGTCGAGGTCCGCCTGCACGGCCGGGAGGTGCGCGTGTCGGTGTCCGGGGGCGACCCGGAGCCGGGACACTCCGCCACCCCGGACCCGGCCCCGGCGAGCGAGGGGACCTCGCCGTTCGGCGGCTTCCCGTTCGGCGGCGGCGGCTCCGGTGGCCCGGCCTCCGGTGGCTCGCCGTTCTCCGGTGACGCCGGGGACATCAGCCGGGTCACCCTGCGCATCGTCGAGCAGATCAAGGCCCAGGCCGAGCGTGCCGCCCAGTCCCAGGGCGTCTCGCTCAACACCTGGGTGTCCCAGGCGGTGCAGGGGGCACTGGCCGGCGCGGAGGGACGCGCCGGCCGTCCGCACCGCGACGGGCGCAACCTGAGGGGATGGGTGCAGGGATGAGCGACGGACAGACGGGCCCCGGACCGGACGACGGCAGCGGTGACGCCACGCACGACGGCGACGCCCACACCGGCTCCCGGAGCCGCCCCACCGGGGAGAGCGGCGCCTCCACCGGCGCGAGTGGCGGCGACGGCGATGGCACCGGCCACACGCCGACCGGCGACACCGGCAGCGCGGGCACCGGCAGCACAGGCGGCGACAGCACAGGCGGCGGCCACGGCTCCACGGGCGGCGCCGGCACACCCTCCCGCAGCGAGC
>NZ_WWFY01001091.1:0-1362 GCF_009864975.1 Pseudonocardia sp. SID8383 | reverse complement strand
CCGGTGCGGACGGCGCCGAGGTGCCGGGCGGGTCCGACCCGGTCCCGTCGGAGGGCGACGGCCCGACCCGCTGACGGTCCGGGCCCGGTCCGACGTGGGGCGGGGCGGATCGCCCAGGGGCGCGTCGGCGGGAGGTGCGCGGTGACGTGAGCGCTCAGCCGAACGCGAGCCCGACCGCCGCCGCGACGCCCCAGGCCAGCAGGAGCAGGCCGGTGTCCTTGAGGACCGGGATGAGCGCGGGGCCCTGTGCCCCGCCGAGCACGATCCGCACCGGCCGCACGGCGGCGGGCAGCGCGAGCAGCGCCACCAGCAGGCCCGGCCGGTCGAACGCGGCACCGACCGCGACGACGAACGGCACCAGCACCAGCGCGAGGTAGAGCATCCGGGTGCCGTGGTCCCCGAGCCGCACCGCGAGGGTCCGCTTGCCGACGACCCGGTCGCCCGGGATGTCCCGCAGGTTGTTCGCGACCAGCACCGCGCACGTCAGCAGCCCGACACCGGCCGCGGCCCCGACGGCGGCGGCGTCGACGCGCCCGGCCTGGGTCAGCATGGTGCCCAGGACCGCGACCGGGCCGAAGAACACGAACACCGCGACCTCGCCGAGCCCGGCGTAGCCGTAGGGCCGCGAGCCGCCGGTGTAGTACCAGGCGCCGACGATGCACAGCGCCCCGACGAGCAGCAGCCACCACTGGCCGGAGACCGCCGTGAGCACCAGCCCGGCGACGGCGGCGACCCCGAAGCAGGCGAACGCCGCGGCCTTCACCGTGGCCGGTTCGGCGGCTTGGGAGCCGACCAGACGCTGGGGGCCGACACGGTCGTCGTCGGTGCCGCGGATGCCGTCGGAGTAGTCGTTGGCGAAGTTCACCCCGATCACCAGCGCGACCGCCACCAGGACGGCGAGCAGCGCGGAACCGGGGGCGAGGGCGCCCGCGCCGAGCGCGGCGCCGGTCCCGACGAGGACGGGGGAGATCGCGGTGGGGAGGGTGCGCGGCCGCGCACCCTCGACCCACTCTGCCGTGGTGGCCACCCCGGCAACCTATCCCGCCGCGCCGCCGTGCGACGGAACCGTCCCACGGCACGGCCACACCCCTGCGCCGGTCGGCACACCCGTTGCAACAGGTGTGCGGACCGGCAAAGGGGTGTGGTTGTCCATGCCAGGTCCGGGGACGCACCTGTGCTGCGGTGCGACGGGGCCGGGAGGGCGGTCAGGAGGTGCCGGAGGGGGCGCGCTGGGCGGAGCCGGGGCTCACCCGGGCGGCCTGGCTGTCGCCGTCGGGGGCCTCGGCCGCGGGTGTGGGCGCGGCGGTGGACCCGGGTGAGGGGGTGCCCGCCGTGGCCCCGCCGGCGGTCGGTGTTCCGGCT
>NZ_WWFY01001090.1:0-1394 GCF_009864975.1 Pseudonocardia sp. SID8383 | reverse complement strand
CGCGAACGCGACCGAGTCCGCCCGCCTCGGCCTGTCCAGCAGGCGCACCGCGGCGGGCGGCGGCGCCGACGCCGACCGCGTCGCCGCCGTCGTGGGCGCCGCGCTGGAGGGGATCCGGGCGGCGATCCGCGACCACAAGGTGACCTACGCCGAGTTCGACGCGTTCAAGCGCTGGCTCATCGAGGTCTCCGACACCGGCGAGTGGCCGCTGTTCCTCGACGTCTACCTCGAGTTCGAGGTCGAGCGGGTGGCCGCCGAGTCCCGGCAGGGCTCGACCGGCACCATCCTCGGCCCGTTCTGGCTCGACGGCCAGGTCCGGCTGCAGTCCCCGGCGACCCTGCCGATGCGCGAGGACGAGCCCGGCACCCCGCTCGTCCTCGCCGGCCGTGTGACCGGCACCGACGGCACGCCGCTGCCCGGGGCGACGGTCGACATCTGGCACACCGACGACGAGGGCTGGTACTCCGGCTTCGCGGAGAAGCCCCCGGCCGGGAACCTGCGCGGCGTCGTCGCCTGCGACGAGCAGGGCCGGTTCGAGATCCACACCCGCAAGCCGGCGCCGTACACGATCCCGCTGGACGGCCCGACCGGGAAGCTCACCACGATCGCGGGATGGAGCCCGTGGAGACCGGCCCACCTGCACCTCCTCGTCTCCGCCCCCGGGCATCGCACGGTCACCACCCAGCTGTTCTTCACCGGTGACCCCTACCTGGACTCCGACGTCGCCTCGGCGACCAAGCCGGAGCTGGTACTCGACCCGCAGCCCACCGGCGACGGCGACGGGGTCCGCTCGGACCACGACTTCGTCCTCGAACCCGAGTAGTCCGAACGGGTGGGCGGGCCCCGGTACGGGGTCCGCCCCCACCCGTCGGCGCAACCGTGACGTGGAGGTCCCGGTCATGACCGCCGCCGCCCAGGCACCCGAGCGCATCCCGAGCCGGCCCGTCGTCCCGCTGTGGTGGGGCGTCGACGCCGTCCCCGACTCCTTCGGCCCCTGCGTGGTGACCGTCGGTGTCTTCGACGGCGTCCACCGTGGTCACCGACGCCTCATCGACCACGCCCGAGCCGTCGGGCGGGCGCGGGGGCTCCCGGTCGTGCTGCTCACCTTCGACCCGCATCCGGCCCGCGTGCTCGGGATCGACCGCGACACCGCCGTGCTGACCACCGTGGACCGCCGCGCGGAGCTCGCGGCCGCCGCCGGCGTCGACGCGGTCTGCGTACTGCGCTTCACCGCCGGGCTGGCCGCCCGGACCCCGGACGAGTTCGCCCGCGACGTCCTGGCCCGCGGGCTGGGGGCCGCGGCGGTCGTCGTCGGCGCGAACTTCACCTTCGGCGCCCGCGCCGCCGGCGACGTCACCACGTTGGCGACCCTGGGGACGGGGTTCGGCTTCTCC
>NZ_WWFY01001089.1:0-2188 GCF_009864975.1 Pseudonocardia sp. SID8383 | reverse complement strand
CGCCGTGGTGCTGGGTGTCGCCCTGGCGCGGGGCCGGGGCGGTGGGCTGCGCGGGCGGCAGCGTCCCGGTGCGCTCGGGGGCGTGCGCCGTGGCGGGCAGGTGCGGCGCCGACGGGGTGGTAGCAGTCGTCGCGGCCCAGCGGGACTGGCCCTGCGGCTGCTGGCCCTGGTGCTGCTGGGTCTGGTGCTGCTGGGTCTGGTGCTGCTGGGTCTGGTGCTGCTGGGTCTGCTCGGCCTGCTGCGGCGGCGCGGCCTGCGGGGCGGGCTCGGCGGACTTCTGGGTGCCGCGGGAGAACACGGCGGGCTCGAGCTTCTTGTGGGTCGGTGTGCCGCCCTCGAAGCCGGCCGCTATCACGGTGACCCGCACCTCGTCACCGAGCGAGTCGTCGATCACGGTGCCGAAGATGATGTTCGCCTCGGGGTGCGCGGCCTCCTGGACCAGCGACGCCGCCTCGTGGATCTCGAACAGACCGAGGTCCGAGCCGCCCGCGATCGACAGCAGCACGCCCTGCGCGCCGTCCATCGACGCCTCGAGCAGCGGCGAGTTGATCGCCTTCTCGGCGGCCTGCACGGCGCGGCCCTCGCCGCGTGCGGACCCTATTCCCATCAGCGCCGACCCGGCCCCGGACATGACCGACTTGACGTCGGCGAAGTCGAGGTTGATCAGTCCGGGGGTGGTGATCAGGTTGGTGATCCCCTGGACACCGGAGAGGAGCACCTCGTCGGCGGAGCGGAAGGCGTCCATCAGCGAGACGCCGACGTCGCCGAGCTGCAGGAGCCGGTCGTTCGGGATGACGATGAGGGTGTCGCACTCGTTGCGGAGCGCCTGGATGCCCTCCTCGGCCTGCCCCGCGCGACGGCGCCCCTCGAAGGTGAACGGGCGGGTGACGACACCGATGGTCAGCGCGCCGAGCTTGCGGGCGATCGAGGCGACGACGGGTGCGCCGCCGGTGCCGGTGCCGCCGCCCTCGCCCGCGGTGACGAAGACCATGTCGGCCCCCTTGAGGACCTCCTCGATCTCCTCGGCGTGGTCCTCGGCGGCCTTGCCCCCGACCTCGGGGTTGGCGCCGGCACCGAGGCCGCGGGTCAGCTCACGACCGATGTCGAGCTTCACGTCGGCGTCGGACATGAGGAGGGCCTGGGCGTCGGTGTTCACCGCGATGAACTCGACGCCCTTGAGGCCGACCTCGATCATCCGGTTGACGGCGTTGACGCCGCCGCCACCGATGCCGACCACCTTGATCACTGCCAGGTAGTTGTGCGGGGGCGTCATGCGCGGCACCTTCCAGTCGCTCGGGGTCCGGGGTTCGGGTGGGTCAAGCTCCGGGTGCCCCGGGCCTTCGGGTGCGCACGCTAAGTGGAGTGCGGTGCCCGGGTCCAGCAGGCGCGCCGCACGACGACAACACCCCGCCCGGGTGGTTCGACCTCGCTGCCGGTGGAAACCCGTACGGTCGTCGTACGGTCACCCGCCGCGACCATCGGGTCGGGTGCGGCGGGTCAGCGCTGCCGGACGGTGACCAGCGACGGGCTGGAGACGTCGTAGACGGCGCCCTCGCGCTGCAGCACCGGTCCGAGGACCCGGGCCCGGGCGGCGGTCCGGTCGGTGTCCGGCCACGGGCCCCACAGGACCCGCCGGTCCTCGGTGAGCCCCAGCTCGAAAGTGGATCCGCCCCCGCCGAGCGACAGCGACTGCACCTGGTCGCGGACCGGGACCGGCAGTGCCTGCAGGACACCGACCGCGGCGAGGGTGGCGGGGTCGTCCGGGGCGACGCGCGGCAGCTGGAGCCGGGGCAGCCGCACGTCGGGCGGGGCGTCGCGGTAGACGAATCCCGTGACGTCGACGAGCTTCGGTCCGTCCGGGGTGTCGAGCAGCGCGGCCGGGGTGCGTTCGGTCACGGCCACCACCAGGGTGTCCGGCCAGGACCGGTCGACCTCCACCGCGGCGACGCCGGGGATGGCCGACACGCGGGCGGCGACGCCGTCGGTGTCGACCGCGGCGAGCGGGACACCGGTCTGGTCGCCCGCGGCGGCCTCGACGTCGCGGACGGGGATCTGGCGGGTGCCGTCGACCCGCACGGTGGCCACCGGGGGGCCGTACCGGCCCAGCGCCCACCAGCCGGCCGCGGACACCCCGAGGAGCACGACGGCGGCGGTGGCCAGCAGAGCGACGAGGCGACGGCGCCGGTAG
>NZ_WWFY01001088.1:0-1472 GCF_009864975.1 Pseudonocardia sp. SID8383 | reverse complement strand
AGCGCCTGCGGGTGGTCGAGACGACCCTCGGCGAGGTCATGGCCCTGCTGCAGCGCCTGGCGCCCTGACCCGTCCGCCCCGCCCGACCGGACGCAGACCGCGCGCCCTGCGGGCCTCCCGACCCGGGCTCCCGACGCGTCGTCAGCCGAAGTTCTCGACGTGCACGCGCCGCTCCGGCACCCCGGCGTCGAGCACGGTGCGCCGGACCATCGCGGTCCACCGGCCGGGCCCGCACACGTACACCTCGCGCACCGCGATGTCCGGGATCCGGGTCCGCAGCGCGGCGAGGTCGTCGGCCCGGCCCGCGTCGGCGCCCCACCACGACCCCGCCCCCCGGCGACGCCCGGGCGAGGCCACCACGTGCAGGTTCCGCTCCCGGGCGAGGCGGGTGAACTCCCGTGCGAACAGCGGCTCGCGGGTGAAGCGGTGCACCACCACGACGTCGGCGGACTCGTTGAGGAACTTCTCCGCCAGCGCCCGCAACGGGGTCATCCCGACGCCCGCGCCGATCAGCGCGACCCGCGGGCTGGTCCGGGTGCGCGGGGTGAGCCTGCCGTAGGGGCCCTCGATGTAGACCCGGGTGCCCTGCCGCAGGTTCGGGACGGCGGCGCTGCCGTCGCCGAGCTGCTTGACGGTGATCCGCAGCGAGCGGGCCGTCGGCGGTGCCGACAGCGAGTACGGGTTGCCCGCGGGCCAGCCACGCCCGGACCGGAACCGCCAGACGAAGAACTGCCCGGCCGAGGCGCCGAGCTCGCGCAGCCGGTCGCCGGTCATGTGCACCGACACGCTGCCGTCGCCCTCGGGCAGCACCGCGGCGACGGTGATCCGGTGGCGGCGCGACCGGAGCACCGGGACCGCGACCCGCCAGACCACGACGGCGAGCACCGCGGCGGACCACAGCCCCCACCAGAACACCGTCCGCGACGGCGAGGTGGTGAACTCCCGCCCCGCCCACAGCTGGTGCGGCAGCGCGAGGAACACCCCGGCGTAGCCCCACAGGTGCAGCAGGTGCCACCACTCGTAGCGCAGCCGGGTGCGGATCCACCGCGCGCTGGTCACGACGACGAGCACCACCAGGACGGTGCCGAGCGAGGCCGCGACCATCCCGGGCCGGGTCCACGTCAGCTGCCAGAACCCGGCGGGGACGCGGCCCGCGCCGGCGGGGCCGTGCGCCCAGCTCGCGCAGCCGACGTGCGCCAGCATCCCGGCGAACGAGGCGATCCCGGTACCGCGGTGCAGTGCGATGAGATGCCGCTGGCCGAACGCGTGCTCCAGCAGTGGGATCCGGGCGGCGAGCAGCACCTGCCCGAGCAGCAGCAGCGACGCCAGCAGCCCGCAGAGCCGTCCGGTCTCGGCGACCGCGCGGGTGCCGCCCTCCAGCAGCCCGGCGGGGCCGCCGCCGTCGACCCACCAGGCGAGGACGAGCAGCACCGCCAGGGCGGCGAGCACCCCCGTCGCGCGGCGGACCCGGC
>NZ_WWFY01001087.1:0-1529 GCF_009864975.1 Pseudonocardia sp. SID8383 | reverse complement strand
CTCGCAGCAGGCGATGACCGCCTCCAGGGCGGGGGTGGAGACCGGCCACAGCGGGCGGGTCGCGGCGAGCCGGGCCAGCAGCTCGGGGGCGCCGAGCGCGTAGCCGGCGCGCAGCCCGGCCAGCGCCCAGGTCTTGGTCAGCGAGCGGAACACCAGCAGGCCGGGCACGCCGGCGTCGCCGGCGAGTGTCTCCGGCTCGCCGGGGACGGCGTCGGCGAACGCCTCGTCGACGAGCACGGTCCGTCCCGGGCGGGCGAGCGCGCGCAGCGCGGCGGCCGGGTGCAGCACCCCGGTGGGGTTCGTCGGGTTCCCGACGACGACGAGGTCGGCCTCCTCGGGCACCGCGGCCGGGTCGAGCGCGTGCCCGGTCGCGGCGTCGGTCAGCACCCGCACCACGTCCACCCCGCCGCCGCGCAGCGCGGCCTCCGGCTCGGTGAACCCGGGGTGCACGACGGCAGCGAGCCGGGGGCGCAGCGACGGGAGCAGCGCGAATCCCTCCGCGCTGCCCGCGAGCACCAGCACCTCGTCCGCGTGGCGGCCGTGCCGCGCCGCGACGGTGGCGCGGGCGCGGGCGTCGTGGTCGGCCCGCGGGTAGCGGCCGAGACCGTCCAGGGTCGCGACGAGCCGGTCCCGCAGCCAGGGCGGGGGGCCGTCGCCGATCACGTTGACGGCGAAGTCGACGAGCCCGTCGGTGGCCTCGGCGTCGCCGTGGTGCCGCAGGTCGTGCCCGCCCGCGTGATCCGTCCCGGCCGCATGGTGATCGAACGGCATCGGGCCACCCTACGGCGCGCACCGGTGCGCGGTGGACAATGGCCCGGCCACCACACCCGAGCGTCAGGGTCGACGTCGGTGCCCCCGCTCCCCGGAGGAACGTCGCAGTGAACGTCGTCTTCGTCTGTACCGGCAACATCTGCCGGTCCCCGATCGCCGAGAAGATCCTCGCCGCCGAGGTCGAGGCCGCCGGGCTGGCCGACCGGGTGCGCGTGACCAGCGCCGGGACCGGCCACTGGCACATCGGGCAGCCCATGGACGAGCGCGCCGCCCAGGTGCTGGCCGAGCACGGTCACGACACCGCCCACAGCGCCCGCCAGGTCGACTCGGAGATCCTCTCCGCGGACCTGCTGGTGGCGCTGGACATGGGGCACCTGCGGACCCTCGAGCAGTCGGTGCCCGATCCCAAGCGGGTCCGACTGCTGCGCTCGTTCGACCCGGCAGCCCCCGCGGGTGCCGAGGTGCCCGACCCCTACTACGGCGGCCCGGACGGGTTCGCCGAGGTCCACGCCATGATCGTCGCGGCGATGCCGGGCCTGGTCGAGCACGTCACCCGGAACGCATGACCGACCGCGTCGCCCGGCTGACCGGTCGTGCGGTGCGCGACGGGCCGGCCGGGCACCCCCCGCACGCGACCCTGGACGACGGCACCGTCGTCGTGGTCAAGGACGCCTCGGCGGACCCGGGCGCGGCCCCGGCCGAGGCCGCCGGGCTGCGCTGGATCGCGGTGCCGGGCGGACCGCCGGTCCCCCGTGTGC
>NZ_WWFY01001086.1:0-4244 GCF_009864975.1 Pseudonocardia sp. SID8383 | reverse complement strand
CGACGGCGCCGCCCGCAGCGCCCCCAGCAGCAGGCCGAGATTGTGCCGGCGCACCGCCGGTGGGCGCGCGGGCGGGGCCTGCGGGCGGGGAGCCGGTCGGTCGTGCACGGGGTCATCGTGCTCCGGCGAGGTGTTCCAGTGCCAGCTGGTGGAGCCGGACGAAGCCGTACCCGCGACGGCCCAGCGCGTCCGGGTCGACGGTGTCCAGCGCCGGGTCGGCGAACAGGTCCGCCGCGGTCTCCCCGGCCCCCAGCGTCGGCTCGGACAGTGCGGGCACCCCGGCCTCGGCGAGCGCGGCGACGACCTCGGGGTCGGCCCGGAACGCGGCCGCCCGCTCGCGCAGCAGCAGGTAGGTGCGCATGTTCGCGGCGGCGCTGTCCCACACCCCGCGCCGGTCCTCGGTGCGCGCCGGCTTGTAGTCGAAGTGCCGTGGCCCGTCGTAGCCCGCGGTCTCGAGCAGGTCGACCAGCGAGAACGCGTTCAGCAGGTCACCGTGGCCGAACACCAGGTCCTGGTCGTACTTGATGCCGCGCTGGCCGTTCAGGTCGATGTGGAACAGCTTCCCGGCCCACAGTGCCTGGGCGACGCCGTGGGTCATGTTGAGCCCGGCCATCTGCTCGTGCCCGACCTCGGGGTTGACGCCCACGAGCTCGGGGTGGGCGAGGCGCTCGACGAAGGCCAGCGCGTGCCCGACGGTGGGCAGCAGGATGTCCCCGCGGGGCTCGTTGGGCTTCGGCTCGATCGCGAACCGGATGTCGTACCCCTGCTCCAGGACGTGCCCGCAGAGCAGGTCCATGGCCTCGCGGTAGCGGTCCAGGGCGGCGCGGACGTCCTTGGCGGAGTCGAACTCCGAACCCTCCCGTCCACCCCACAGCACGAAGGTGCGGGCACCGAGCTCCGCGGCCAGCTCGACGTTGTGCAGCACCTTGCGCAGCGCGAGGCGCCGCACGGTCCGGTCGTTGGAGGTGAACCCGCCGTCCTTGAACACCGGGTGCGAGAACAGGTTCGTGGTGATCATCGGAACGGTCATGCCGGTCGCCTCGCACGCCTTCCGCAGCCGTGCGATCTGCCGGTCCCGGTGGGCCGGGTCCGGCGCGAAGCCGAACAGGTCGTCGTCGTGGAAGGTGAGACCCCAGGCGCCGCGCGCGGCGAGCTCCTCGACGGCCTCGACGACGTCGAGCTCGGGGCGGGTGGGCGAGCCGAACGGGTCGGCCGCGGTCCAGCCGACGGTCCACAGTCCGAAGGAGAACCGGTCGGCGGGGGTGGGGGCGGGAACGGACATGGGCTGGGACTCCTGGGACGGGGGTGCGGGACGGTCCGGCAGCGAGCCGGTGGACAGGACGCCGGCGTAGAACCGGGCGCTGAGCTTGGGGGTGCGGGCGTGGGTCACCGGGTCCACGGCGACGATGCCGAAGCGCATCGCGTAGCCGCGGGCCCACTCGAAGTTGTCGAGCAGTGACCAGACGTAGTAGCCGCGGACCGGTAGGCCGTCGGCCGCGGCCCGGGCGGTCTCGGCGAGGTGGTCGTGCAGGTAGGCGACGCGGTCGTGGTCCTGCACCGCGCCGTCGGCGGCGGGGACGTCGGGATAGGCGGCGCCGTTCTCGGTGACCACCAGGTCCAGGCCGGGATGCTCGGCGGCGAGCCGGCGCAGCAACGCGCCCAGGCCCCGGGCGTCGACCCCCCAGCCCATGTCGGTGAGCGGACCGGCGGGCCGCGGGAACTCGACGTCCTCGCAGGCGACCCACGGGGTGGCGGCACCGTCGCCGTGCCCGTCGGCGGTCTCCTTCGGCCGCTCGCGCGTCCAGTGCCGCACGACGGTCGGCGTGTAGTAGTTGACCCCCAGCACGTCCGGCGGGGCGTGCACCAGCCGCTCGTCGCCGGGCAGGACGAACGACCAGTCGGTGACCCCGGCGGTGTCGGCGAGGACGTCGGCCGGGTAGCCGCCGTCGAGCATCGGCCCGGTGAACAGGCGGTTCTGCAGACCGTCGACCCGGCGGGCGGCGTCGCGGTCGGCGTCGGACCCGGTCTGCGGCAGCACCCAGGCCAGGTTGAGGCTGACGGCGATCCGGGCGCCGGGGAGCAGCTCCCGGATCGCCGTGGTGGCGAGCCCGTGGGCGAGGTTGAGGTGGTGCACCGCGGCCAGTGCCGCGGCGGGCTCGGTACGACCGGGTGCGTGCACCCCGGCCGCGTAGCCGAGGAAGGCGCTGCACCACGGCTCGTTGAGCGTCGTGAACAGCTCCACCCGGTCACCCAGCGCGGCGGCGACGACGGCCGCGTACTCGGCGAACCGGTACGCCGTCGCCCGTGCCGCCCAGCCACCGGCGTCCTCCAGGGCCTGGGGCAGGTCCCAGTGGTAGAGCGTGAGCACCGGGGCGATCCCCGCGGCCCGCAGCGCGTCGACCAGCTCCGAGTAGAAGGCGAGCCCCTGGGCCGACACGGGTCCGAGGCCGTCCGGTCCGACCTGCGGGGTCACCCGGTTCCAGCTGACGGAGAAGCGGTAGGACTGCAGGCCCAGCTCGCGCATGAGCGCCACGTCCTCGTGGACCCGGTGGTAGTGGTCGGCCGCGACATCGCCGGTCTCGCCGTCCGCGGTCCGACCGGGGGTGTGGGCGAAGGTGTCCCAGATGCTGCGGGTGCGTCCGCCCTCGGCGACCGCCCCTTCGATCTGATAAGCGGCGGTGGCAGCGCCGAGCACGAGCCCCTCGGGCAGATACGTGGTCATCCGCCGAGCCGCCGGCCGCTCGCCGGGTCGAACGCGTGCACCGTGCGGCCCTCACGGGCCGCGACCCGGAGCCGGGAACCGACGGCCGGTCCCGCCCCGCCGTCGAGCCGGACAACGAACCGCTGCGCGTCGGCACCGACCCGCCCGTGCACGAAGGTGTCCGACCCCAGCTCCTCGGCGAGCTCGACGGTGAGCTCGAGGGCGGGCTCGGCGTCGTCGGCCGGGCGCAGACCCTCCGGACGGACCCCGAGCAGGACCTCGGACAGCCCGGCCCCCGCCGCGTCGGCCAGCACGTCCCGCGGCAGCGCGACGGCGGCCCCGGCCAGGTCGGCACCACCGGGGGTGAGCACCGCGGTGCGCAGGTTCATCGCGGGCGAGCCGATGAACCCGGCGACGAAGGCGGTCGCGGGCCGCTCGTAGAGCTCGCGAGGCGCGGCGCACTGCTCCAGCAGACCGTCGCGCAGCACCGCGACGCGGTGCCCCATCGTCATGGCCTCGACCTGGTCGTGGGTGACGTAGACGGTCGTGGTGCCGAGCCGCTGCTGCAGGGCGGCGATGTGCGCACGGGTCTCCACCCGCAGCTTGGCGTCCAGGTTGGACAGCGGTTCGTCCATGAGGAACACCGCGGGCTCGCGGACGATGGCGCGGCCCATCGCGACACGCTGGCGCTGGCCACCGGAGAGCGCCTTCGGCCTGCGGTCGAGGTAGGGCGTGAGGTCGAGCAGCTCGGCGGCCGCACGGACCCGCCGGGTGAGCTCGCTCTTCCCGACCTTCTGCAGCCGCAGGGCGAAGCCCATGTTCTCCGCGACGGTCATGTGCGGGTAGAGCGCGTAGTTCTGGAACACCATCGCGATGTCGCGTTCCTTGGGCGCGACGCCGGACACCTCGCGGCCCCCGATCTCGATGCCGCCCTCGTCGACGTCCTCCAGCCCGGCGAGCATCCGCAGTGCCGTCGACTTGCCGGACCCGGACGGGCCGACGAGCACCAGGAACTCCCCGTCGGCGATGTCCAGGTCGAGCCGGTCGACCGCGCGCACCGGGGGCGGCCCCGGATAGACACGGGACGCGGCCCGGTAGGCGACCTCGGCCATGATCGTCGTCCTCTCGCTGGGAACCGGCTCCGCTGCCGGCCCCTCCGACCCTGGCCCACGAACAGCCACACGCCTAGAGTTTGTTCGTCTTCCGTACGAACTAAGACCGGAGCACGCATGGACGCGAGCAGCCGGATCGCCGCCGGTGACCTGCGGCGACACCACCTGGGCCTGGTGCTGGGCGAGGTCGTCCACGGGTCCGCGATCAGCCGCGCCGGCATCGCCGCGGCGACCGGACTGACCCGGTCGACGGTCTCCGGGCTCATCGCGGAGCTGCTCGCCGGCGGCCTCGTCCGCGACATCGGCGCCGGCCCGGGCGGCACCTCGGGACGCCCCGGCCGCCGTCTGGTCCCCGACCCGGCCGGACCGGTCGGCATCGCCCTGCAGATCGAGGAGGACGGCGTCGGCGGTTGCCTGGTCGACCTGGCCGG
>NZ_WWFY01001085.1:0-3553 GCF_009864975.1 Pseudonocardia sp. SID8383 | reverse complement strand
CGGACCGGGCCCCGACCCCCGCGACGGCCGGGCCCGGCCGGTGGACCCGCACGACCTCGGGTACGACCCGCGCGACCTCGACCTCGATCCCGACGGGGACGGAGCGGAACCCGACCCGGCCCCCGGTCCCGACGACGTCGAGGACCCGCCGCGCCGTGGGCGCCGCCGCGCCGTGCAGGAGGAACCCCGTCGACGCCGATGGCGGTGGGTCGTCGGCGTCGCCGCGGCGGCTGCCGCGGCCGTGCCGATCGGGCTCGCCGTGTTCGGTGGCACCGGGGACGAGACCCCGGCGGCGTGGCGCGAGGGTTCGGTCGCGTTCGGTGCGTCGACCGGTGGCGGTCAGCCCGGCGTCGTCCCGGCCACCGAGGTGTCCACGGCACCCACGGCACCGACAGCGCCCGCGGCGGCCCAGATCACCTACGAGGTCACCGGGTCCGGCTCGGGGGTCACGATCACGTTCGGCCGCGGCACCTCGGTCGCCCAGGTCTCCGGCGCGGATCTGCCGTGGGAGCGCACCGCCCCGGCCGCCGGCGAGCCCACCGACTACTCGGTCACCGCCGCAGGCGGGTCCGGTGAGCTCTCCTGCCGGATCCTCGTCGACGGCGCCGTGATCTCCGAGGAGTCGGCCGACGGCGACTACTCCGCGGTCTCCTGCAACGGACGCCGCTGACGGCGGGCGGTCACCGGGGCCGCCCGCCCCGGAATGCTCAGTGCGGCGTCTCCCGGAACCGCTTCCGCGACGCCTCCAGCTCCGCCTCGGCCGCCGCCCGGTTCGCCCAGTCGGCGCCCTCGACGCTCTTGCCCGGCTCCAGGTCCTTGTAGATCTCGAAGAAGTGCTGGATCTCCCGGCGGTGGAACTCGGGCAGGTGGTGGATGTCGCGCAGGTTCTCCAGACGGGGGTCGTGGGCCGGGACGCAGAGCAGCTTGTCGTCGCCGCCCGCCTCGTCGGTCATCCGGAACATGCCGATGGTGCGCACGAGCACGAGGACGCCGGGGAACAGCGGCTCGCCGGTGGTGACGAGCAGGGCGTCGAGCGGGTCGCCGTCCTCCCCGAGGGTGTCCTCGACGAAGCCGTAGTCGCCCGGGTACTGGGTGGCGGTGAACAGCGTGCGGTCGAGCCGGATGCGCCCGGACTCGTGGTCCACCTCGTACTTGTTGCGGCTGCCCTTCGGCACCTCGACCAGCATGTCGAACTCCACGGGGTCCTCCTCGACGCGGCAGCGGAACGGCAGGTCCAGTCAGTACACGGTCGGCCGCCCCGATGCACGTCCCGGCGCGCCGGACGGCCGGGTCAGGGGCGATTCGGCTCCCACGACTCCCATGCGGAGAAGTCGCCGAGCCCGGCCCTGGTCAACCGTCGGGCGAAGGCGAACAGCGCCGGGCAGTCGTCCGGGTACACGTCCAGGGACTCGCGCAGCTGCGGCCCCAGGCACGGCAGGTCGGTGAACAGTCGTCGCGTCCACACGGTGCGCACGGCGTCGTCGGCACCGGTCAGGGGGCCGAGACCACGGACTCCGGTGAGCAGCGCGACGAGGGCGTCGTGGACGGCGACGGTGCGGGCCGCGGCGGCGACCTCGCCGAACCCGGCCCAGGCCAGTTCCTCCAGACGCTCTGCCGGGCCGTCCCGGTGGGCCCGGAACGGCGCGGCGAACCGGGCCACCGCGGTGTCCCGGTTCGCCCGTCCGCCGATGAGGTCGGCCACCACGTCCCGGAACAGAACCGCGTCCTCCGCCATGGGACGAAGCCTAGGCGCCGTGGTGCGCCCCCCGGATGTGCGCTGCCAGCCGGGCCCGGACGTCCGCCACGACGCCCGGAGGGCCACCGCGCAGGTCGTAGGCGTGGTCGGCGCCGGGGACGTCGATGTGTTCGACCAGCGCACCGGCCGCCCGGAGACGGTTCGCGTAACGGACGGCCTCGTCGCGCAGTGTGTCCAGCTCGGCGGTGACGACGACGGCCGGCGTGATTCCGGTGAGGTCGGCGTCGTCGCCCGCAGCGGCCGGGGAGGCCAGCGGGTTGCGGGCGGCCTCCGGCGCCGGGAGGTAGGCGGCGTTGAACAGCCGGGAGATCCGCGGTCCGATGAGGGGCTTCGCGGTCCGCGCCCGCTTCGTCCCGGGCTCGCTGGCGAGGTCGAGGGGCGGGTAGTGCAGCACCTGCAGTGCGATCCGGGGTCCGCGGCCCGTGGCGAGGACGTGGCGTGCGGCCGCGGCGGCCAGACCGCCGCCCGCGCTCTGTCCGCCGACCGTCAGGCGGCCTCCGTCGCCGCCGTGCGCCGTCTCCGGGGCTGCGGCCCAGGCCAGGACGTCGAGCGTCTGCTCGACCGCAGCCGGGAACGGATGCTCGGGAGCGAGGACGTACTCGACGTCCAGCACGGTCACTCCGGTCGCGGCGACTGTCCGGCACCATTTCTGGTCCTGGTGACGGCCGGGCAGGACGTAGCCGCCGCCGTGCAGGTTGACGTGCACCGGGCTCCCGTCCCCGCCGGGGTACACCGTCACCGGAGCCGCACCGTGCCGGGTGGGCGCGCTCAGCGTGCGGGTCCCGGCGGGCGCGACCCGCGACCGTGGTCCACCGGGCGCGTGGCGGAGCAGTCCGATCGCGGCCCGCACCAGCAGCGGATTCACGCGTGCACCCGGTCGGATCCGGGATCGGTGCGCGCGGCGAAGCCGGGGGGCAGCTCGTCGGGGCCGACGGCGATCACGGTCTCGTCGTCGACGCCGACGAACTCGAACAGGGTGATCTCGGCGAACTCGGGGATCGTCTCGATCGGGTGGGTCGGCCCCGCGTCGCGCAGCTCCCGCATGCGGTCGAGGTGGTCGTTCTGGAAGCAGACGGTCTCCGTGCCGTCGTCGGCGACCCAGCGCGGGAAGAAGATGGTGCCGTGCAGACGCCGCCGGGCCGGCATCACGCAGACCACGACCGAGGTGCCGGTCGGCTCGTTCCAGGACAGCTTGTAGACGCCCTCGTCGAGCCGGACCAGGTCCACCTCCTGGTCGCGCACCCAACGCCCGCCGACGTGACCGCTGTGGATCCGGTAGTCGATGGTGTGGTCGTTCTTGACGTACATCTCGTACTGCCAGCCGGTGTCGTAGGTGTAGATGAACCGGTGCCCGACGACGGCGGTCAGATCCTCTTCGTCCATGGCGATAGTATTGCAACAAAACTATTTTGTGGGCAATGCGTCGTGCGACACTGCCCCGGTGACGACGACCGCCGCGCTGATCGGCCGCGAGCTCGGCCCGCTGCGCCGGACCCTGCTGCGGCGTACCCGTATCGCCGCCGATCTGCCGGACCTGTCCGAGGCCCAGATCGAGCTGCTCCGCACGCTGGCGGCGGAAGGGCCGCTCGCGCCGAGCGAACTGGCGGCGGCGCTGCGCCTGGCACGGTCCACGGTGAGCAACCTGCTGCGCACGCTGACCGCCGCCGGATTCGTCGAGCGGCGGGCGGGGGCGAACCAGCGGACGGTGGTCGTCGCCGTCTCCGCGCGGGCGGCCGGGGCGCTGGAACGCTACGACGCGGCGGCCGAGGCCCTGCTCGGTGCGGCGCTCGACCGCCT
>NZ_WWFY01001084.1:0-2772 GCF_009864975.1 Pseudonocardia sp. SID8383 | reverse complement strand
CCCGGCCGGGCCGCCGGTGGAGCTGCGGTTCCCGGCCCTGGCCGGGATCGCCGGCGTCGCGCGCAGCGGCGACGGCCGCCCGGTCCCCGGGGCGCGGATCGTGATCGGTGACAGCGACGGGCGCACCGTCGCCGAGACCACCACCGGCCGGGACGGCAGCTACGAGCTGCACGGGCTCCCGCCCGGACGGCACGAGCTGACGGCGAGCGGCTGGGCGCCGGTCGTCGTCGCGGTGCAGGTGGCGCGCGGCGCGACCACACCGGTCGAGGTGCGCTTCGGCGCCCCGGACCCGACCGACGACCGGATCGGCGACCCGACGAGGACGGAGCAGGGACGTGGCTGAGCTCTACGGACGGCTGAGCACCCCCGACGGCTGGCCGGTGACCGGCGCGACGGTCACCGTCATGGACGCCACCGGCGTGCAGCGGGGCCGGGGGGCCAGCCGGGCCGACGGCGGGTTCGCGGTGGCGGAGCTGGCCGCGGGGCCGCACACGGTCGTCGTCGCCGCGGCGGGGTACGAGCCGTCCGCGCGGGCGGTCTCACTGGCCGGGGACGGCACCGACCTGGGCCGCGTCGAGCTCGCCCGGGCGGGCGGCGCGGTGCTGCCCACCCCCGGCCTGTGGCGGATCGACCCGCAGCACTCCAGCATCCGGGCCACCGCGCTACACCTCGGGATGAGCCGCATCCACGGCAGGCTGCGCCGGTTCTCCGGCGACCTGCGGGTGGCCGACCCGTTCGAGGCCAGCTCGGTGAGCGTGTCGATCGACGCGGGCTCGGTGGACTCCGACGACCCCGACCGCGACACCCACCTGCGGACCGCGGACTTCCTCGACGTCGGGGCCCACCCGGCCATCGGCTATGAGGGCGACGGCCTGACCCGCGTCGACGCCACCCGCTGGACGGTGCACGGGATGCTGGCGCTCAAGGGCGTCAAGGCCCCCGTCGACCTGCACATGACCTACGGCGGCACCGGCCCCGACCTGTGGGGTGGCACCCGGGCGGCGTTCACCGCCACCACCGAGATCTCCCGCGACGAGTTCGCGATCGACTGGAACCAGTCGGTGCTGGCCGGGGTCCTGGCCGTCGGCCGGACGCTGCGGATCGACCTCGACGTGCAGGCCGTCCTGCAGGAGGACTGACCCACCCCCGGCGCACGACCGGCCCGCCCGGACCCGCGGTCCGGGCGGGGCGGCCGGCTCGGCCCGGGCGGCCCTGTGCACAGCAGCCCGGGGCGGGTCTCAGCTCAGGCCGTCCAGCACGCCGAACGCGGGCGCGGTCAGGTCGACCGGCTTCAGCAGGTCCTCGGGCGCCACCGCCGCCGGGACGTCCTTCAGCAGGTACACCGGGGTGTTGCCGTCCGCGCGGTCGCCTGCGGACTCGTTGAGGTCGGCCGAGTCGGAGGGGTGGGCCTCGCCGTCGTAGTGCCAGACGGAGCCGTCGTAGTGCGCATCGCCGTGGCCGTGGCGGCTGCCGTGGTGGCCCTCGTCGGCGTGCGCGAGGCCGCCGGCCAGGGTGGCCAGCGCCCCCGCGCCGGCGACGGCGGCCAGCGCGCGGACGGTGGTACGTGCGGTCATCGTGTGAACCTCTCTCGTGGGGGGAGCGTCCGGCCGGCTCAGCAGAGCGAGTCGGCAGGCTTGGGGTTGGTCAGGCCGAACAGCGGCCGCAGCCGTAGCCCGACCCAGGTGCCGCCGAGTGCGACGACGGCCCAGATCCAGCCGTGCAGGCTGAACGAGGCGATGCCGGAGAAGTAGGCACCGATGTTGCAGCCGCCCGCGAGACGCGCGCCGTAGCCCATGGCGATGCCGCCGAGGACCGCGCCGAGGGCGAGCTTCCACGGGATCCGCTTGTGCAGCACGAACGCGCCGCCCACCGCGGAGGCCACCAGCGCGCCGATCATGATGCCGACGTCGAGGTTGGAGATGCGGTCGGCCAGCACCGGGGCGGCCAGCGACCGCGCGTTCGCCGGGGCCTGCCAGTACGCCAGCCCCGCCATGTCGAACCCGACGGCCTGCAGGAGCTTCGAGCCCCACAGCGCGAACGCCGAGGTCACGCCCCACGGGGCGGCGGAGACGAACAGGACCGCCGCGTTGAGCACGGCGAGCACGACCGCGCCGACCCACATCGGCCACGATCCGCGCAGGATCCGCGCGACGCCGCGCGCCGACGGCGGGCGCTCCACCGGCGGCGGGGTGCGGCGCCGGGCGACCACCCAGGTGACCGCGGTGATCGCGGCCGTCACGAGCAGGGTGGCGGCGACGGCGCCGGGGTAGCCGAGCAGCTGGGCCAGGTTGACGCTCGGGCCCTGCGGCACGGTCTGCGTCCAGAAGGTGTGGGTGAACACCGCGAACATCGAGCCGACGACGAACCCGAGCAGGGTCAGCACGATCGCGGACTGCCCGCTGCCGACGGCGAACAGCGTGCCCGAGGCGCACGACCCGCCGACCTGCATGCCGACGCCGAACAGGAACGCGCCGACGACGAGCCCGATGCCGATCGGGTTGGTGAACCCCTTCGGCTCGCCGGCGAGGGCGAACCCGGACGAGAGGATCACCGCGAACAGCACCGACGCCGTCGCCAGCATGACCATGTGCGCGCGGATCGCGGCGCCCTGCCCGACGGCGACGAGCTGGCGCCAGCCGGAGGTGAAGCCGAACCGGGAGTGGAACAGGGTGAAGCCCAGGGCCAGGCCGAGCGCGGCGGTGCCGACCATCGTCGCCGGGGCCACCGTGCCCACCCCGACCAGGAACAGCACGGCCAGGACCAGGCCGACGG
>NZ_WWFY01001083.1:0-3196 GCF_009864975.1 Pseudonocardia sp. SID8383 | reverse complement strand
GGCCCCGGGCGCCGCCGCGGGCCGCGGACCGGCCCCGGCGTCCTCGGCGTAGCGCGGGATGACGACCGTGGCCGGGTCGTCGTCGGCGCTGTGCGCGCCGCGGCCCTGGGCGCCGTGGCCCTGGGCGAGATGGTCCTGGGCGGTCATGTCCCCTCCTCCTCACCACGCGGCCGGGCGGCATCGGTGGACGACGTCGACTCCGACCGCCAGGTGGCTGGAAGGTAAACGAGCGTATGTCCGCCGGGAAACGCGGGGTCAGCTCCAGGGGCGCGCGGAGCGGGTGGCCCAGTAGTGCTCGGCCGGTTCGGCCAGCGCGGTGAGCTCCTCGGCCGCGTCCGCGGGCAGCGTGAGCTCCGCGCCCGCGAGGTTCGACGCGAGCTGGTCGGTCCCGACCGGGCCGAGGAGCACCCGCCACGCCCACGGGTTCGCCAGCGCCGCGGCGACGGCGATCCGGTCCAGCGGCACCCCCGTGCGTGCCGCCAGCGCCGCCGCCGCGCGGGCACCCTCGGTGCCGTCCTCGCCGCCGGGGGCGAGCCTGCCGTTCGCGAAGACCTCCTTCACGATCACCCGGGCCCCGGCGTCGGCGGCCTCGGCCAGCGCCGGGCCCACCGAGGGTTCGAGCGGATTCCAGGTGCTCTGGAACGAGGTGAACAGCGGCTCGCCGTCCACCCGGACGTCCAGCGCCCGGCGCACCGCGTCGGCCTGGGCGGGGCCGGAGGTGGAGATGCCGACCCGGATCCCCCGGTCGCGCAGGTGAGCCATCGCGCGGTGGACGCGCCCGTCGTCGAGGACGCCGGTGTCGAGCGTCGCGGAGTGCACGTGGTAGGTCCCGAGGTGGTCGCCGAGCAGCTCGCGGCTCAGCGCGTACTGCTCGGTGAAGGCGTCGAGCGAGTGGTCCTTGACCTCGTGGGTGTCGGCGTCGGTCCGCCACCCGCCCACGTAGCGGTAGCCCCACTTCGAGCCGATCTCGACGGGGTCCTCACCGCCGGTGACCCCGGGCCGGTCGGCGAGCCAGCCGGCGAGGAACTCCTCGGCGCGGCCGTAGGAGCGGGCGACGTCGAGGTAGCGGACGCCCGCGGCGTACGCGGCGTCGAGCAGTGCGCGGGAGCGGTCGCGCAGGGTGGCGACGTCGCGGTCGTCGCCGAGCTCGCCGGCGCGGCCGGAGGTGATGTAGGCGGGGCGGGCGATCGCGGCCAGGCCGAGGCCGAGGCGGTGGGCGGGGGCGGGCATGGCCCCAGCCTGCCGCACCCGACGGCGGCGCCGCACCCGACGAAACACCTGTTGCATGCCGGTGCCGGCCGGTACCGTCCTGAGCATGACCGACGCGCCGTCCGGTGGCTGGGTCCTACTGCTCGCGCAGCTGCCCGCCTCCCCCTCGAGCCCCCGGGTCACGCTGTGGCGCCGGGCCCGCGCCGCGGGCGCGGTCGGCCTGCAGAACGGCGCGTGGGTGCTGCCGGCGACCGACGAGCACCGCACGTTCCTGGAGGGGCTCGCGGCCTACGTCCGCGAGTCCGGCGGGACCGCGTACGCGCTCGACGTCGCCGCCGGGACCAGCGACGACGGCATCGTCGCCCGGATCCGCGCCGAGCGCGGCAAGGAGTTCGGTGAGTTCACCGAGCGCGGCGACGCGCTGCTGGCGGAGCTGGAGAAGGAGTCCGCCCGGGACAACTACTCCTTCGCCGAGCTGGAGGAGAACGAGCAGGACCTGGAGCGGCTCACCCGCTGGCTGGCCACGATCTCGTCCCGGGATTTCTTCCCCGACGAGCGCGGCAAGGACGCCGAGGCCCTCCTGGACCGCTGCCGGCGCGCGCTCGACGCGTTCACTGCCGCCGTCTACCGCGCCGAGGGCGTGGCCCCCGACCTGCCACCGCGTACGGACTGACCCGGTGGGCAGCCCGTGAGCGGCGGGGCGCACGCCACGACCGGCGCGGCCGTGGTCGACGGCCTCGGTACGGACGCACTGCGGGGCCTCACCGGCGCCGAGGCCGCGGCGCGGCGGGGGCGGCACGGTCCCAACCGGTGGGTCGTCCCGCGTCGGGTCACCTTCCTGCGGGTGCTCGCCGACGAGGTCACCGAGCCGATGATGCTGCTGCTCGCGGCGATCGCGGTGCTCTACGGCGTCTGGGGGCGGCTCGACGACACCGTCGCCGTCGTCGTGATCATCGCGGCGGTCGTCGGTGTCGAGGTGTTCGCCGAGTTCCGCGCGAAGTCGGTCATCGCCTCGCTCGGCGAGCTCACCGCCCCGACGACGCCGGTGGTGCGCGACGGGAGCACCGTCTCGGTCGGGGTCGACGACATCGTGCCCGGCGACCTCGTGCCGCTGGCCGCGGGCTCGCGGGTGCCCGCCGACCTGCGCCTGGTCGAGACCTGGGGGCTGCGCGTCGACGAGTCGACCCTCACCGGGGAACCCGTCGCCGCCCCCAAGGATGCCGCCCGGGTGCTCTCCGGCGACACCGCGCTGGCCGAGCGGACGAACCTGGTGTTCGCCGGGACGACGGTCGTCGCCGGGTGGGCCCGCGGCGTCGTCGTCGCGACGGGGACGGCCACCGAGCTGGGCACACTCACCGGGCTCGTCGCCGCCGCGCGGCCGCCCCGGACCGCGCTCCAGCAGGCCATGCGCGAGCTCGCCGGCAGCCTCGCGACACTGGCGATCGCGTTCAGCGTGCTCGTCCCGCTGGTCGGCGTGCTGACCGGGCGGCCGTGGCGGGAGATGGTGCTGACCGGGCTCACCCTGGCCTTCGCGACGGTCCCGGAGGAGCTGCCGATCATCGTCAGCCTGGTGCTCGGGCTCGGCGCGTACCGGCTGTCGCGGCGGCGCGGGCTGGTCCGGCGGCTGCGCGCGGCGGAGGCCCTCGGGCTGGTGACGGTGCTCGCCACCGACAAGACCGGCACGCTCACCTGCAACCGGATGGCCGTCGCGCGGGTCGAACCGGCCCCGGGCGTCGACGACGACACCCTGCTGGGCCTCGGCGCGGCCTGCACCGAGACCGCCCCCGAGCCCGACGGCGGCTGGTCCGGTGACCCGACCGACGTCGCGTTCCTCGTCGCGGCCCGCGACCGGGGCCTGCCGACGCCCGCCGAACCGGTCGCCCGGTTCCCGTTCGACCCCGGCCGGGAGACGATGACGGTCGTCCTGCCCGCCGGCGCGTCCGGCACCGCCACGGTGGTGACCACCGGCTCGCCGGAGTCGGTGCTG
>NZ_WWFY01001082.1:0-5154 GCF_009864975.1 Pseudonocardia sp. SID8383 | reverse complement strand
CGCGCCCGGCGCCGGCCTGGGCGACCGGCCCGGAGTCCGGCGCGGACAGCACGACCTCGGCGCCGCGGTGCACCGCGACGGCGACCGACTCGGCCAGCTCCGGGTCGGTGGGGTCCGCGGAGTGCGCGACGACGACGTCCAGCGGCCCGATCCAGCCCGGCATCCGCTCGGCGGCCACGACCGGCACCGGACAGCGGTCGGTGAGCAGGGCCGTGACGAGGTCGGCCACCACCCCGGAGACACCGGGCCGGTGCAGCAGCACCAGCGCGCGCGGACGGTGCCCGCGCAGCCGGTCCAGCCCGGCCTGGCCCGCGGTGTACAGCGCGGAACGGACCTGGGCGCCCGCGGTCGCGGCGGCCCGCAGGACGCCCGTGGTGTCCCGCGCCGCCAGCCCCTCGGGATCGGCCAGCAGCGTGTCGTCGAGCACCCCGTTCACCCGTCGTCCCGTCCGTCCCCCGCCGGCCCGGTCCCGGGCAGCGCCTCGTCGAGGAGCAGCACCGGGATCCCGTCGGTCACCGGGAACGCGCGACCGCACGTCGTGCAGGTCAGCCGGTCCTCACCCGGGGTCAGTACCGCGTGCGCGTCGCACGGGCAGGCCAGGATCTCCAGCAGCTGGGGGTCGAGCTGTAGGGCCACGGTTCTCCTCGTCGTCATGTCGCGCTCTCGATGCTGCCACCCGGTACCGACACTCCGCGGCAGCCGACCGGGTACGGACGCCATCACCGCAGGTGTGCGGGGCCGCGCGATCAGGCGCGCACGACCGCCAGCACCTCGTCCACCAGGGCACGGACGGCCGCGTCGTCGGCCGCCTCGACGTTGAGCCGCAGCAGCGGCTCGGTGTTCGAGGCCCGCAGGTTGAACCACGATCCGTCCGGCAGCGAGACGGTCAGGCCGTCGAGCCGGTCGAGCTCGACGCCGTCGCGCGGGCCGAAGACGCCCTCGATCTCGGCGACCCGCGCGGCCTGGTCGTCGACCGTCGAGTTGATCTCCCCGGAGGCGGCGTAGCGGTCGTAGCCCGCCATCAGCCCGGACACCGTCGCGCCGGCGGCGGCCGCCCGGTGCTCGCCGAGCGCGGCCAGCAGGTGCAGCGCCGCGAGCATGCCGGAGTCGGCCTTCCAGAAGTCGCGGAAGTAGTAGTGCGCGGAGTGCTCGCCGCCGAACACCGCGCCGGTCTCGGCCATCGTCTGCTTGATGAACGAGTGGCCCACCCGGGTGCGGACCGCACGACCGCCGTGCTCGGCGACCAGCTCGGGGACCGCCCGCGAGGTGATCAGGTTGTGGATGACGGCGACGTCGGACTCCCCCGCCGCGTGCGCCCGGGCGAGCTCACGGGCCGCGACCAGCCCGGTGATGGCGCTGGGGCTCACCGCCTCGCCCCGCTCGTCGACGGCGAAGCAGCGGTCGGCGTCGCCGTCGAAGGCCAGGCCGAGGTCCGCGCCCTCGGCGACGACCCGCTTCTGCAGGTCGACCAGGTTCGCCGGGTCCAGTGGGTTCGCCTCGTGGTTCGGGAAGTTCCCGTCGAGCTCGAAGTACAGCGGCACGACGCGCACGTTCAGGCCGTCGAACACGGTCGGGACGGTGTGCCCGCCCATCCCGTTCCCGGCGTCGACGACGACGGTCAGCTCCGGGGAGGCGTCCAGCGAGGTCAGGTCGACCAGGCCGCGCAGGTAGCGCGCGTAGCCGGTGAGCATGTCCTCGGTGCGCACGGCACCCGTCGACCGGACCTCGGGGACCCCGGAGTCGAGGAAGCGGCCCGCCTCGTCGCGGATCGTCGCGAGGCCGGAGTCCTGGCCGACCGGGACGGCACCGGCGCGGCACAGCTTGATGCCGTTGTAGGCGGCCGGGTTGTGGCTCGCGGTGAACATCGCGCCGGGCAGGTCCAGCGTGCCGGAGGCGTAGTAGAGCATGTCGGTGCTCGCGAGCCCGATGTCGACGACGTCGAGCCCCTGCCCGGTCACCCCGTCGGCGAACGCCGCCGCGAGCGCGGGCGAGCTGTCCCGCATGTCCCGCCCGACGACCACCGCCGACGGCGCCGGGTCGTCGCCCGCCACGAGCCGCGCCGTCGCCGCACCCAGTGCGCGCGCGGTGGGCTCGTCCAGTTGGTCGCCGACGACACCGCGGATGTCGTAGGCCTTCACGATCGCCGAGAGGTCGGGCACGACGCACGACCCTAGCGCAGCCGTGTCACCCGTCCGCGCAGGTCTCCTCACCCCGTGGGGCTGCTCAGCCGTCCTCGAGCTTCGGGAGCACCCGCAGGTGGCCGCGCCGCCCCGTGCCACCGGGCCGTGCGACCACCTCGACCGGCCGGTCCACCCGGCCCGCCTCGCGGACGGCGTCGGCGAGCGCGGTGAGGTCCTCGCCGCTGTGCTGGGGCTGGGCGAACTCGCCCTCGAACCGGACGACCTCCCACCCGCGGGGGGCGGTGAGGTTGTGCGCGTGCCCGGTGCAGAGGTCGTAGGAGTGCGGCTCGGCCTGCGTGGCCAGCGGGCCGACGACGGCGGTCGAGTCGGCGTAGACGTAGGTGAGCGTGGCGACGGCGAGCTCGGTGCAGCCCGTCCGTGAACATCTCCGCACACTCAACACATCGCCGACGATAGCCCGTCACGGGCCCGCCGCCGTACTGCGACGCGCACCCCGCTCGGCGGACGGTCCGCCCGCCGCGGTCGCGGGTCACCCCCGGGTGGGGCGCGGGGGTCCTAGAATGCCCTGGTGCCCACCGCTCGTCCCCAGAACGACCGCCGGTCGCCGCGCAGCCCGCGCCGGCGGGACCGGCGAGGACGCGGCCTGCGCGGCCTGATGTACCCGGTGTCGACGCCGGCCTTCCGCACCCGCGCCGAACGCTTCGACGCGAAGGTGCTGGAGGCGCTCGAACCGATCGAGGCGCGCTGGGGCCCGGAGCTGGTCGACCTCGACCTCGCCGTCGACGACGTGCCGTCGGTCGACCGCACCTCGCCCGACGAGATCGTGTGGGGCACCGGGGTGCTGGCCGACGTCGGCGTCCCGCTGGCCCACCTCGTGCCGGCCGGGGTCGACTCCGCCGGGATGCCGACCCGGGCGCGGATCGTGCTCTACCGCCGCCCGCTCGAGGCCAGGGCCCGCAACGGCGAGGACCTCGCCGACCTCGTGCACGAGGTGCTCGTCGAGCAGGTCGCGGAGTACCTCAACATCGAGCCCGACGCCGTCGACGGTGGCTGAGGCCCCCGCGGCACGACACGGCCCGGGGACGACGACGGGCCGGTCACCGTGACGGCGACCGGCCCTCGTGTTCCTGTTCCCCCGCGGAGTCTCAGACGGCGGCGCGGCGGAGGCGACGGCGCTCCCGCTCGCTCAGCCCGCCCCAGATGCCGAAACGCTCGTCCTGGGCCAGCGCGTACTCCAGGCACTCGGCCCGGACCTCGCAGCCGGAGCAGATGCGCTTGGCCTCACGGGTGGAGCCGCCCTTCTCGGGGAAGAACGCCTCCGGGTCGGTCTGCGCGCAGAGCGCACGCTCCTGCCAGTCCGGCACCTCCTCGGAGGAACCGTCGTCCAGCAGGCCCTTCAGGTCCAGGATCTGGGCGACCTGGTCGTAGTCGGCCATCTCGTGATCGGGCCGTTCGACCGTGCCCATCGGCTCGGCCCCCACCGGCCGCAGCATCCGCATGAACCCCTCGACGTCGTCCACTCGCCCACCTCCCCGCAACGCACTGGCGAATGACACCGCTGTAAGTACAGCGCTGACACTCGCTCTGTGCAAGCCGGCTCTGCCGATTGAGTGAAGGGTCGCGCGCGGGCGTTTCCTCCGACATGGAGTATGGGTACGTGCCGTCCCTGACACGCCGCATCAGCCCCTGGTTCCTGCTGATCCTCGGCGTCACCCTTCTCGGTGGTGTCCTCGCCGCCGCCGCCGTCCCCACCCGATCGGGGGTCCTGGCGACCTCCGGGATCTTCGTCCTGGTACTCGGCGGCTGGGTGGTGTCGCTGTGCCTGCACGAGTACGGGCACGCCGTCACCGCCTATCGCGGCGGGGACACCTCGGTCGCGGCGAAGGGCTACCTGACCCTCGACGTGCGGCGCTACGCCGACCCCGGCCTGTCCCTGGTGCTGCCGCTGATCATCCTGCTGATCGGCGGGCTGCCGCTGCCCGGCGGAGCGGTGTGGATCAACCAGTGGGCGCTGCGGTCGCGGGCCCGGCGCAGCGCGGTCTCGCTGGCGGGCCCCGCGGCGAACCTGGCCCTCGGCGTCGTGTTGATCATCACGGTGGCCGCGTTCCCGGGGATGCCGCTGCCGGTGGCGGCCGGGCTGTCCGCGCTCGCGTACTTCCAGATCATCGCGTTCGTGCTGAACATGCTGCCCGTGCCCGGCCTCGACGGCTGGGGGGCGCTGGAGCCGTACCTGTCCGCGCCGGCGCGGCGCCTCGGCGAGCGGGTCCGGCCCTGGGCACCGTTCGTGCTGCTCGCCCTGCTGCTGTTCGTGCCCGGGGTGAGCGCGCTGTTCTTCGCCGCCACCCAGCTGCTGTTCGGCGCCGCCGGCGGGAACCAGGAGCTGTTCCGGCTCGGATACTCCGCGATGTTCTTCTGGCGCAACCTCTGAGCCCGGCTCAGCGGGCGGCGGCGACCATCGTCGCGACGGTGTCGTCGTCGGCGGGCAGCGCGTCCACCGGCCACCACCGCAGGTCCAGCGACTCGTCGCTGATCCGCGGCGTCGCGCCCGCGGGGGCGCGCACCAGGTAACGCACGTCCAGGTGGCGGGTCGGGACCCCGAGCGAGCAGGTGACGGGGTGGACGTCGACGTGCAGCGGGTGCTCGTCGATCTCCAGGCCGTCGATCCCGGACTCCTCGGTGGCCTCGCGCAGCGCCGCGGCGCGCAGCGAGTCGTCGCCCGGCTCGCAGTGCCCGCCCAGCTGGATCCAGCGGCCCACCCGCGGGTGCAGGGTCAGCAGCGTGTGGTCCCCGCCCGCGTCGAGCAGCAGCGCCGACGCAGTGAGGTGCCCGGGCACGCAGGACCGGTCGCAGGCGTCGTCGGGGCGCGCGTCGAGGAAGGCCAGCAGCGCGTGCTGCAGGGCCCGCTGGCCGGGGTCGCGCGGTGTCCAGGCGCCCAGCTCGCGGGCGGCCGTCGCCGTGGCCACCACGGGCTCACAGCTCCAGCAGGCCGTCGCCGGCCGGTCGGGGAGCGCGC
>NZ_WWFY01000108.1:0-6418 GCF_009864975.1 Pseudonocardia sp. SID8383 | reverse complement strand
CCGGCGCCGTCGCCGCGGACGATGCCGATCAGCCGCCGGGTGATCGCCGGGGACAGCACGGCGTCGCCGTCGGCGGCGGCGCGGACGGCCTCCACGATCCCCTCGGGCGCGGCGTCCTTGAGCAGGAACCCGCTCGCCCCGGCGCGCAGCGCCCGCACGACGTGCTCGTCGGCGTCGAACGTGGTCAGCACGACGACGGTCGGGGCGTCGGGCCGCGAGGTCACCTCCCGGGTCGCGGCGACGCCGTCGACGCGGCGCATCCGCAGGTCCATCAGCACCACGTGCGGCCGACCCGCGGCGACGGCGGCGGGCACCTCGTCACCGTCACCGGCGTCGCCGACCACCTGGATGCGCCGTACCGGTCCGGTGCCGTCGCCGGGCAGCGCGTGCCCGTCGAGCATCACCCGCAGCCCGGAGCGGACGAGCGGGTCGTCGTCGACGAGCAGCACCCGGATCGCGGTCGCGGTCATCCCGTCTCCTCCCGCCACGGCAGCACCGCGCGCAGCAGGTGCCCCGACGGCGTCGGGCCGTGGGTCAGCGTCCCGCCGGCGAGGGTCTCGACGCGCTCGCGCAGCCCGACCAGGCCGGTCCCGGCACCCTCGGGCGTCGGACCGGCCGCGGACGGCCCGGAGGTGACGGTGACGGTGAGGTCCCGGCCGGGCCGCCCGTCGAGGGCGACCTCGACCCGGGCCCCGGGTGCGTGCCGGGCGGCGTTGGTCAGGCCCTCGCGCACCACCCGGTGCACGACGCCGGCCAGCGGACGCCCCGGCGGGGACACCGTCAACAGCGCCGTCGACCGGAGGCGGACGTCCGCGCCGACTGCGCGGGCCTCGGCGACGAGCTCCTCGACCGCACCGAGGTCGTCGACCTCGTCGGGTACGTCGCCGGTGGGCTCGTGCAGCACCTGGACGATCGTGCGCAGGTCCTCCATCGCGCGGTGGGTGGTGTCGCGCAGCACCCGCGCGGTCTCGCGGACGGTGCGGGCGGGCAGGTCCCCGCGCAGCGCCAGCGCCCCGGCGTGCACCGACAGCAACGACAGCCGGTGCCCGAGCCGGTCGTGCATCTCCCCGGCGATCCTCCGCCGCTCGTCGGCGCGGGCCTGCTCCTCGCGCACCGCGCGCTCGGCCTCGGCGCGGGCGAGCCGCTCGCGCAGGTCGTCGACCATCGCGCGGCGGATCCCGGTCAGCAGGCCCGCGGTCACCGAGATGGCCTGGAACGCCACGGCCCCGCCGAGCAGCACGAGCACCGTCGGCCCGTCGGGGACGTTGCGGTACAGCGTGACCGCGGCGGTCCCGACCGCCAGGGCCAGCACCGGCAGCGTCTCGACCGCGCGGCGCCGGGTCGCGATCACGAACACCCCGACCAGCGGCAGGTAGGTGGCGACGGGCGAGACGAGCGGGCCGAGTACGGCCAGCACCGCGAACACCCGCGGCGACCGGTAGCGCACCGCGATCGAGCCGATCATCGCGAGCCCGACGACGAGCAGCGTCCACTGCAGCACCCCGGCGGTGGCCTGCGTCTCGGCGACGGTGAGCCCGGCGGTGAGCACCGCGACCACCAGCACGGCGGAGATCACGGCGGGGCGGACCGGCACACGTCGACCATAGGGGGCGGACCGGCGCCGTCCAGCAGGTTTCCGCTCGAACGGGACGGCCACCGGTCCCCTCCCGTCTCCCGACCCCCCGGGATCGACCGTCAGCCTGCCGGGCGGCGCGACGGTGGCGCACCCGCCGAAGGTCGTGCGCAGCGCGACCGAAGTCGCCGGGCCGCGTCACCCGGAATGAGTACGATTCGGACATGCCGGAACCGCACAGCCACCGCGAGAGCGGGCAGCACGTCATCGAGCACGCGCTCGACCTCCTGGAGGCGGCCGACAAGGCGCAGGACTACCCCCAGGCGACCGACGGCCACACCGCCGCCACCGCCTACGCGGTGAGCGCGCTGTACCAGGAGATGCGCCACGGCGACGACCAGCTCGCAGTGCTGATCTCCGCGGTGCAGGAGCAGACCGCGGTGCTGCGCGAGATCCGGGACGCGTTGGGGAACGGGGCACGCACCGGGGGCTGACCCCGGACGGCCCGATCCGTTCGCGAGGTGGCCCGCGGGCCACTCCCGGTCCGGCCGGGTGCGGCCGAGGGCTGGTGCACCAGGCCGAGCTCCATCGGCCGCACCCCCGGGCGGACCAGCACCGCGACCTCGTGCCGCGGGGTGTCCTCAGGCGCCGACATAGGCCGCCAGGTGCTCGCCCGTCAGCGTCGACCGGTCCGCGACGAGCTCGGCGGGCGTCCCCTCGAAGACGACCGCGCCGCCGTCGTGCCCGGCACCGGGGCCCAGGTCGATGATCCGGTCGGCGTGGGCCATCACGGCCTGGTGGTGCTCGATGACGATCACCGAGCGGCCGCCGTCGACGATCCGGTCGAGCAGCGCGAGGAGCTGCTCGACGTCGGCCAGGTGCAGCCCGGTCGTCGGCTCGTCGAGGACGAACGTCCCGCCGGACTCCCCCAGGTGCACCGCCAGCTTGAGCCGCTGGCGCTCGCCGCCGGACAGCGTGGTCAGCGGCTGGCCCAGGGTGAGGTAGCCCAGCCCGACGTCGGCGAGGCGCTCCAGGATCCTGTGCGCGGCCGGGGTGCGGGCCTCGCCCGCCCCGAGGAACTTCTCCGCCTCAGCCACCGGCATGGCGAGGACCTCGCTGATGTCGCGCCCGCCGAAGGTGTAACCGAGTACCGAGGCGTCGAAGCGGCGGCCGTCGCACACGTCGCAGGTGGTGGCGACGCCGGCCATCATCGCCAGGTCGGTGTAGACGACGCCGGCGCCGTTGCAGTTCGGGCAGGCGCCCTCGCTGTTGGCGCTGAACAGGGCCGGCTTGACGCCGTTGGCCTTGGCGAAGGCCTTGCGGATCGGCTCGAGCAGCCCGGTGTAGGTGGCGGGGTTGCTGCGCCGCGACCCCTTGATCGCCCCCTGGTCGACGACGACCACGCCGTCGCGCCCGGCGATCGAGCCGTGGATCAGCGAGCTCTTGCCCGACCCGGCGACCCCGGTGACGACGGTGAGCACCCCGAGCGGGACGTCGACGTCGACTCCGCGCAGGTTGTGCCGGTCCGCCCCGCGGATCTCCAGGTACCCGCTCGGGGTCCGCACCGACGGCTTGAGTGACGCCCGGTACTCCAGGTGCCGGCCGGTCAGCGTGCCCGAGGCCCGCAGCCCGTCGAGGTCGCCGGTGTAGACGACGTGCCCGCCGTCGGCGCCCGCCCGCGGCCCCAGGTCGACGACGTGGTCGGCGATCGCGATCGTCTCCGGCTTGTGCTCGACGACGAGCACGGTGTTGCCCTTGTCGCGCAGGCGCAGCAGCAGGTCGTTCATGCGGGCGATGTCGTGCGGGTGCAGGCCGATGGTCGGCTCGTCGAAGACGTAGGTGACGTCGGTCAGCGACGACCCCAGATGCTTGATCATCTTGGTGCGCTGGGCCTCGCCGCCGGACAGCGACCCGGACGGCCGGTCCAGGGACAGGTAGCCGAGCCCGATCTCGACGAACGAGTCGAGTGTGTGGCGCAGCGAGCCGAGCAAGGGCGCGACCGAGGGCTCGTCGAGCTGCCGGACCCAGTCGGCGAGGTCGGAGATCTGCATCGCGCAGGCGTCGGCGATGGAGATGCCCCTGATCTTCGAGGAGCGGGCGAGCTCGGACAGCCGCGTCCCGTCGCAGTCCGGGCAGCGCTGGAACACGATGGCCCGGTCGACGAACGCCCGGATGTGCGGCTGCATCGCCTCCCGCTCCTTGGCCAGGAACGACTTCTGGATCCGCGGGATCAGCCCCTCGAAGGTGACGTTGATGCCGTCGACCTTGATCCGGGTGGGCTCCTTGTAGAGCAGTGCGTTCAGCTGGGGCTTCGTGAAGCTGCTGATCGGCTTGTCGCCGGGGAAGAAGCCGGAGTTGGCGAAGATCCGGCCGTACCAGCCGTCGACGGAGTAGTTCGGGATCGTCAGGGCGCCCTCGACGATCGACTTCGAGTCGTCGTACAGGGCCGTGAGGTCGACGTCGGACACCGAGCCGCGGCCCTCGCACCGCGGGCAGGCACCGCCGACGATCTCGAACTCGCGCCGCTCCTTGACCTGCCGGCCGTTCTTGCGGACGGTCACCGCGCCGGAGCCACTGATCGTCGCGACGTTGAACGAGAACGCCTTCGCCGGGCCGGCGTAGGGCTTCCCGAGCCGGCTGAACAGGATCCGCAGCAGCGCCCCGACGTCGGTGGCGGTGCCGACGGTGGAGCGCACGTCCCCGCCCATGCGCTCCTGGTCGACGATGATCGCGGTGGTGAGGCCGTCGAGGACGTCGACGTCGGGTCGGCCGAGGTTCGGCATGAAGCCCTGGACGAACGCGCTGTAGGTCTCGTTGATCATCCGCTGGGACTCGGCGGCGATCGTCGAGAACACCAGGGAGCTCTTGCCCGAGCCGGACACCCCGGTGAACACCGTGAGCCGCCGCTTGGGCAGCTCGACGGAGATGTCGCGCAGGTTGTTCTCGCGCGCACCGTGCACGCGGATGAGGTCGTGGCTGTCGGCTGCGTGCATGGTGGATCCCCCGTCCGGCCCGTGTCAGGGCCGCTGCTGGATGCGGACCATCGTGCCCGCGGGGTCGCGGAAGGCACAGTCGCGCACCCCGTACGGCTGGTCGACCGGTTCCTGGACGACCTCGGCCCCGCTCGCCTGGAGCCTGTCGAACGCGGCGTCGAGGTCGTTACTGGCGAGCAGCACCGCGGTGTAGGTGCCCTTGGCCATCATCTCGGCGATGGTGCGGCGCTCGTCGTCGGTGACGCCGGGGTCCGCCGCGGGCGGGGCGAGGACGATCGAGACGTCGGGCTGGTCGGGCGGGCCGACGGTGAGCCAGCGCATGGTGCCCTGGCCGACGTCGAGGCGGACCTCGAAGCCCAGGCCGTCGCGGTAGAAGGCGAGGGAGGCCTCGGGGTCGGTGTGCGGGAGGAATCCGGCGTGGATGGTGATGGCGGGTCCGGTCATGACGCTCACGCTAGGGAGGTCGCGGGTCCCGGTGCTTCTCGATTCCTGACCGGTCGGGTGACCTGTTTGGCGACGCACGCCGGGAGCCCCGGTGTGCCGTCCCGGGCGGCGCGCTTGTACGCCGACGGCGGCATCCCGACGAGCTCGGTGAAGCGGGTGCTGAACGTGCCGAGCGAGGAGCAGCCGACGGCGAAGCAGACCTCGGTGACGGTGAGGTCGCCGCGTCGCAGCAGCGCCATGGCACGTTCGATCCGCCGGGTCATGAGGTAGCTGTAGGGCGACTCGCCGTAGGCCCTGCGGAACGCCCGCGACAGGTGCCCGGCCGACACGTGCTCGGCGCGGGCGAGCTCGGCGACGTCGAGCGGACGCGCGTACTCGCGGTCGATCCGGTCCCGGACCCGGCGGAGCCGGACGAGCTCGCGCAGGTGTCCGTCGTCGCGGTCGCTCACCCGAGGAACTCCCGCAGCAGCGCCGCCACCTCGGCCGGGCGTTCCAGGTAGACCATGTGGCCCGCGTCGACGGGGGCGACGGTCAGGTCCGCGCCGAGCGCGTCGCGGCAGGCGGCGATCCAGTCGTCGGAGACGTAGTCGGCCCGGCCGGCGGGGACGACCAGCGTCGGCAGACCCGCCGGTGGGACGACCGCCGGGCGCGCCATCTCCGCCCACGCGGCCACCAGGGACGCCTGGCTCAGGCGCCAGCGCCAGGCGCCGTCGCGCTGTTCGAGGTGCTCGTCCACCTCGGCGTCGACGAGCGCGCCGGGGACGTCGGCCCAGCTCTCGGCCTTGGTCGCGCGGGCGGCGTCGCGGGTCGGGAACGTGACGTCGGCGCGGGTGTCCTCGGCCGCGTCGAGCATGTCCTGCGGGTCCAGCCCGAGTGCGGGGTCGAGCAGCGCGAGCCGGTCGACGCGGTCGGGAACGGTGCGCGCGAGGTGCGTGGCGACGGCGCCGCCGAAGGAGTGCCCGACGACGGCGGCGCGCCCGACCCCCTCGGCGTCCAGCACCTCCACCAGGTCGGCGACGTGGCGTTCCAGGTTCCACGGCGGCGCCCACGGCGACCGCCCGTGGCCGCGGACGTCGACGGCGATCCAGCGCAGCCGGGGCAGCGCCGCGAACAGCGGCCGCCAGCGCAGACCGTGGCCGGTCACGCCGTGGACCGCGAGGACCGGCGGCCCGGCGGGGTCGCCGGCGTGGTGCACGTACAGGGACATGCACCCATTCTGCACGTTTGCCGTTTCAGCAAGGAAACTTGCCGTTGCGTGCGGCTGCTCGTCAGGCTGGGGACATGGACACAGCACAGCGCCACGACGTCGTCGTGATCGGCGGCGGCCCGGCCGGACTCAACGGGGCCATGATGCTCGCCCGCTCCCTGCGGTCGGTGGTCGTCGTCGACTCCGGCTCGCCGCGCAACG
>NZ_WWFY01001081.1:0-5237 GCF_009864975.1 Pseudonocardia sp. SID8383 | reverse complement strand
CCCGCCGGGAACCAGCGCGCCACCCGTCCCGGGGGGTACGGGCCCGGCCGGGCGGGCGACACCGGGTCCGGCCCGAGACCCGGCCGCGCGGCGAGCGCTGTCGCGGCCAGCGCGGCCGGCACCAGCGAGACGCCCAGCAGGTTCGGCCACAGCGCGCCGTAGGTGACCAGCGTCCACGGGAACGCGACGAACCCGAGCGCGAGCACCGGCGCGGCCAGCGCGGCACCGGCCGAGCGCCCGACCAGGGTGCGGACCAGGAAGAGCACCGACAGCGGCCACACCAGCAGCGTGGTGACCAGCGCGACCACGTTCGACGCGACGACGATCCCGCCCGGCCCGGTGGCCAGCGGCGCCACCAGCGAGACGACGTCGTGCCAGGCCGCGGGGTAGAAACCGGGGGAGTTGACCAGGCCGCCGACGGTGAGCGACGACGCGTCGTGCGTCCCGAGGATCCGGGCGACGGCGTTGTAGTGGAAGTTCGCGTCGAAGGTCTGGGACAGCGCGTCGGGACGGTCCATCCCGCGCAGCACGGCCCGCAGGCCCAGCACCGCGGCGATCGTCAGCCCACCGAGCGCGGCGAGCCCGGTCCAGCGCCGGTCGGGTCCGCCGCGGAGCAGTGTCCGGACCGACTCCCCGGCGGCGGCCCGCACCACGGTGGGCCGCGGCAGCAGCGGGCGGCGCAGCACCAGCCGTCGCACACCCACCACGAGCAGTGCGAACGCGGCCGCCGCGGTGACCGGTGCGGCCCCGCTCCAGGGCACGCCGAGCATGCTCGCGCCGACGGCGGACCCGGCGATCACGCCGACCGACAGCATCGGGGCGGCGCCCCAGGCGGCGATCCCGCGCAGGCCGGCGGCGAGGCCGACGACCAGCCCCGGGAGCGTGACCCAGGCAGCGGCCAGCAGCACGAGGGGGACGGCGGACAGCCAGCTCACGCCATTTTCTCCTCGGGCCACGACGGTGCCGGATACGTCCGCTTCTCCGACCTGCCTGCGAGGGTACCGAAGCCGCCGGGTGCCCCGGATCACGCCTGCCCTACCCTCGATGGCCGTGAGCGTCGACAGTGCCGACCTGAACGGTTACGACCTGAGCAGCTACGACCTGATCGTCGTCGGGTCCGGGTTCTTCGGACTCACCGTGGCCGAGCGCGTCGCCGACGGCCTCGGGAAGCGCGTCCTGGTCCTGGAGCGCCGGAGCCACATCGGCGGCAACGCCTACTCCGAGGCCGAGCCGGAGACCGGGATCGAGATCCACCGGTACGGCGCGCACCTGTTCCACACCTCGAACGAGCGCGTGTGGGCCTATGTCAACCGGTTCACGAGCTTCACGAACTACCAGCACCGCGTGTTCGCCCGGGTCGGCGAGCAGGTCTACGCGTTCCCGATGAACCTCGCGCTGATCAACCAGTTCTTCGGGAAGGCCCACACCCCCGACGAGGCGCGCTCGCTGATCGCCGAGCAGTCCGCGGAGGTCGAGACCGGGCAGGCCGCGAACCTCGAGGAGAAGGCGATCTCGCTGGTCGGACGCCCGCTCTACGAGGCCTTCGTCAAGGGCTACACCGCCAAGCAGTGGCAGACCGACCCCACCGAGCTGGACGCCTCGATCATCACCCGGCTCCCGGTCCGCTACACCTACGACAACCGCTACTTCAACGACACCCACGAGGGCCTGCCGACCGACGGCTACACCGCCTGGCTGGAGCGGATGGCGGCGCACGAGAACATCGACGTCGTGCTCGACACCGACTACTTCGCGGTGCGCGAGCAGCTGCCCGCCGACGTGCCGGTCGTCTACACCGGACCGCTGGACCGCTACTTCGACCACGCCGAGGGCGAGCTGGGCTGGCGCACCCTGGACTTCGAGATGTCGGTCGAGCCGACCGGCGACTTCCAGGGCACCTCGGTGATCAACTACAACGACGCCGAGGTTCCCTTCACCCGGATCCTCGAGTTCCGCCACATGCACCCCGAGCGGGACTACCCGAAGGACAGGACGGTGATCGTGCGGGAGTACTCGCGCTTCGCCGAGTCCGGGGACGAGCCGTACTATCCGATCAACACCCCCGACGACCGGGCGAAGCTGGACCGCTACCGCGAGCTGGCCCGCAAGGAGACCGCGAACCGGGGTGTGCTGTTCGGCGGGCGGCTGGGGACCTACAAGTACCTCGACATGCACATGGCCATCGGGTCGGCGCTGACGATGTACGAGAACCGCCTCGTCCCGCACTTCACCGAGGGGCGCCCGCTGTCGGGCACCGAGGCCGAGGACTGATCACGGATCATGGGGCGGAACGCCCCGGCGTCCACCCCAGCTCCGCCGACACCGCGGCCGCGGCGGCCGCCGTCGCCCGACCCGTCTCGTCGAACCGGCCGTCCAGCCGGGCGGTCGGCCCCGAGACGTTGAGCGCCGCGACGACCCGGCCGCGGAAGTCGCGCACCGGTGCGGAGACCCCGGCCACGCCGGGTTCGAACTCCTCGTGGGACACCGCCCAGCCGCGTTCGGCGGCCTCCTGGATCGCCTGCCACAGCTGCGGGACCGTCCGGACCCGGGAGCGCGGGTAGTCCGGCACCAGGTCCTCGACCGCGCCGAAGCGCACGAACAGCTCGTCGGGGGTCGCGTCGGAGAGCAGCACCCGGCCCGCCGACGTGCACGGCAGCGGCGCGCGCCTGCCCTCCCAGCCGGTCGTGCGGAACGAGTGCCCGGACACCGTCCGCGCGGTCAGCAGCGCGTCGTCGCGGAGCACGCACAGGTGCACGGTCTCCTCGGTCTCGGCGGCCAGCCGGTGCAGCACCGGCTCGGCGACGGCCGTCAGCCGGCCGCCCGTGCCCCGCGCGGCGAGCGAGAACAGCCGCCACCCCAGGCGGTAGACGAGTGTGTCCTCGTCGCGCTCGACGAGCCCGGCGTCGGCGAGGGCCCGCAGCGCGCGCGAGACCTGGCTCTTCTCCCGCCCGGTCAGCCGCGCGACCGCGGCGACGCCCAGCCCGTCGGTGCGCCCGGCCTCGTCCGAGGCGAGCGCCTCCAGCAGCGCGACGTCGCGGCCGAGCCCGTAGCCGTTGTGCACACCGGTGACGCTAGTCCCGGTTGCCCTCAGCGCAACGATGATCTCGATTCCCGGTGGCCCCTGGCCGCGGCCGTGGCGACTTCCTAGATTCGGGGACCAACCGGCTCGGGGTGCACCGCCCCCGATCGCACCCCGAGCCGGAACCAGCTCCCGACACCACCCCGGACCCGATGAAGATCACCGACATCACGCTGGACCGGGTGCGCCTGCCGCTCGACCCGCCGCTGCGCGCCGCCTGGGACCCCGAGCCCCGCACCGTGTTCGACGCGACGATCGTGCGCGTCCACACCGACGACGGCGTCGTCGGCATCGGCTCCGGCGACACCATGGACGGCTTCGACGCCTACCGGCACCTGTTCGTCGGCACCGATCCGCTTGCGATCGCCCGGCATGTGCGCGTCATCGAGACCTGTGCCCTGCACGGTGGCCACTACTGGCCGCTGGAGGCGGCCCTGTGGGACCTCGCCGGCACGGTCGCCGGGCTGCCCGTCGCGACCTTGTTCGGCGGCACGTTCGACGCGGTGCCCGCCTACGCGTCGTTCTGCGTGCTGCGCCCGCCCGCGGAGCGTGCCGAGGTGGCGCACCGGGTCGCGGAGGAGGGCTTCCGTGCGGTCAAGATCCGGATCGACCGGGACCGGGTCGAGGAGGGGATCGGCGCGGTCGCGGCCGTCCGGGAGGCGCTCGGCGAGGACTTCGCGATCATGGTGGATCTCAACCAGGCGTGGCGGATGGCCGGCGACGTCGCCCCCGCCACCGACCTCGCCGCGACGCGGCGCCTCGTCCGGCGACTCGCCGACCTGGGGGTCTTCTGGGTCGAGGAGCCGCTGCCCTACGCCGATGCCGACGGCATGCGCACCCTGCGTGCCGACAACCCCGGGCTGCGGATCGCCGCGGGGGAGATGCAGCGCTCGTTCGGTGAGCTGCTGCGCCTGCTCGACGACGACGTCCTCGACGTCCACCAGCCCGACGTCGTCCTCGCGGCCGGGATGAGCCGGGTCCGCACCCTCGCCGAGCTCGCCCTGTTGCGCCACCGCGCGTTCACCCCGCACAGCTGGACGAACGGCATCGGCGTGCTCGCGAACCTGCACGTCTCCGCCGGCGTCGGCGGCGGCCCGTTCTTCGAGTTCCCCTACGACCCGCCGGACTGGACCCCGGCGCGTCGCGACTTCCCGCTGGCCGAACCCCTGACCGTCGGCGACGACGGCATGCTGGCGGTCCCGAGCGCCCCCGGCCTCGGGTTCACCCTCGACGAGGAGGCGATCTCACGGTGGCGGGTCCGGTGAACGGGTTCACGGTCGAGGCGACCTGCGCCCTGGAGTTCGGTCCCGGCGCGGTCGCCCGGGTCCCCGCGCTGGTCGACGGCCTCGGTCGGGCGGCGGCGTTCGTCGTCACCGACGCCGGGCTGCGCGCCACCGGCATCGTCGACCGGGTCGTCGGCGACCTCACCGCGGCCGGGCTGTGGACCGAGGTGTTCGACGGGATCGGCCCCAACCCGTCGACGACGGCCGTCGAGCACGGCGCGACGGCGCTGCGCGCGTTCGGCTCCTGTGTGGTCGTCGCGATCGGCGGCGGCTCGGTGCTCGACGCGGCCAAGGGCATCGCGCTGCTCGCCACCCACCACGGCGCCCGCGCGACCGACGACCTGTGGTCCTCACCCGTCGCGGGGCTGCCGCTGATCGCGGTCCCCACCACCGCCGGGACGGGCGCGGAGACCAACGGGTTCGGCGTCGTCGAGGACACCTGCGCCAAGCGCAAGGTCTACCTGGGCCACGCCTCGGTCCGGCCGCGCGTCGCCGTCCTCGACCCGGAGCTGACCGTCGGCCTGCCGCCCGCGGCGACGGCCGCCACCGGCTTCGACGCGCTCGTCCACGGCGTCGAGTCGCTCGCCTCCCGCGGCGCGAACCCGGTCTCCGACGCCGCCGCCGCCCAGGCCGTCGCCCTGGTGGGCCGGTGGCTGCCGGTCGCCGTCGACGACGGCACCGACCTGGAGGCCCGCGCGCAGCTGCTGCTGGGCGCGCACCTGGCGGGCCAGGCGCTGACCGTGTCCGGGCTGGGCCTGGTCCACGGCATCGCGCACGCGGTCACCGCGCACACGGGCACCCCGCACGGTGTCGCGCTCGCGTCGGTGAACGAGCAGGTCATGCGCTGGAGCGCCGGCGCGGCGGCGGAGGCGTAC
>NZ_WWFY01001080.1:0-8178 GCF_009864975.1 Pseudonocardia sp. SID8383 | reverse complement strand
CTCGTCGTCGTGGATCTCGGCGTAGGCCAGGCGGGAGTGGTCGTCGAGCACGGTGTGCACGAACGCCGTGCCCATCTTCGCCTGGTGGTGGGCGTTGCGAAGTTTCCCAGGGGTCGCGGCCCGGTTGCGGTCTCCCTGGGCGCGCCCGACATAGCGCCAGCCGCCGCCGTCGGGGATGTTGCCCAGCTTCTTCACATCCACGTGCAGCAGATCCCCGGGGGCGGGGTGTTCGTAGCGACGCACCGGTTCTCCGGTGGCGCGGTCGACATGGGCGAGGCGGTTGATCCGACACCGCACCAGCACCCGGTGCACGGTCGAGGCAGCGACACCGACCCGGTCGGCGATCTGGACCGGGCCCAGGCGCTTCTTCCAGCGCAGGTGCACGATCCGGCGCACCACCGGTGCCGGCGTCGCCCGCGGCGAGTGGTGCGGCCGGCTGGAGCGATCGGCCATGCCGGCCGGGCCGTCGAGGCGGTAGCGGTCGGCCCAGCGTTTCGCGGTCGGCCAGGCCACCTGGAACCGGGCAGCGGCCGCAGCGATCGGCACGTCGCCCTCGACGATCAGACGCGCCAGGCGCAGTCGGCCGCGTTCGGACAGTGGAGCGTTAGCGTGGACCACGAGGACCTCCTGTGGTTGTGGGTGCGGGTGCCTTCGACAGCTCCACACCCTCCGCAGGAGGTCCTCACCCTTCAAGATCAGCTAGATCGTGTCGTCACACGAGTTCGACCAACGTCTCCGGTCAGTACAGCTAGTGCTCGACGGGGGTGCCCGCGACCAGCGGCGTCGCCGCCTCCAGGGCCGCCCCGCAGGACGGCGGCCGTGGCGGCAGCGAGGAGTCGATGACCACCGGCACCGTCCAGACCCGGCCGTCGCGGGACCGCACGGTCACGTCCCCCGGGCCGTCGACGGCATCGAGGAGCAGTGCGGACGCGTCCCCGATGCCGGTGTGCTCGCGCACGGCGAGTTCGGCGAGCTGGCGGACCGGGTCCAGCCCGGTGTGCCCGCGGCAGCTCCACGGGTCGACGCCGCCCCCGGCCGCGGCCTTCAACGCGGCCAGCGCGCCGCCGGTGTCGAGGCGGCCGTAGGCGTAGCCGGTGGGCAGCACCAGCGCGGTCGGCGCGAACCGGTGCCCGCCGAGGTGGGTGCACTCCCAGACGTCGGCGCCCTCGGCGGCCAGCTCCCCGGCGAGCGCGCGGCCGCGGACGGCGCAGCAGACGTCGCGCCTGCCGTGCGCGCACACCAGCATCACCGGGTCGGTGACCGGGGTGCCCGCACCCGGGTCGAGGTCGATGCGGGCGAGGTCGTCGGTGCCCCGCACGGTGCGCGCCCACACCCGCGAGCCGCCCGGGGCGAGGTCGGCGACGTAGACGGTGCGGTCGCCGTCGGCGTCGCAGCGGCCCTCGCGACCGGGGCGGCGGATCAGGAGGAGGATGACGTCGTCGGCGCGGAGCCGGTCGCAGAGCGCGGTGACCGCCGGGTCCGGGTGGTCGGCGACCTTCCGCGGCCACGCCCCGATGTGCTCGACGGCGACGAGGCGGCGCACGTGCGGCGCGGTGCCGGTCATCGGCTCGCCGACGGCCTCGCTCAGCCCGGCACAACCCCCGGCGGGCGCCCCGGCGGGGGGACCGCCGAGTGCGCCACGTGCCGCGGTGACCGTCATCGGGCCATCTTAGGGAAGGTTTCCCTGACTTCAACCCGGGACGCCCGGTCGGGTCACTCCCGGCCGGGGAGCTCCGTGCGCAGGACCTTGCCGGTCTGGTTGCGCGGCAGCTCGTCCAGGAAGTGCACGTCCCGTGGGGCGGCGAACTTCTCCAGGTCGGACTTCACCCGGCTGCGGATCGCGTCCGCGGTGACGTCGGCTCCCGGCTCGAGCACCACCCAGGCGGCGAACCGCTGGCCGTACTCGTCGTCGTCCACCCCGAGCACACAGGCCTCGCGCACCCCGTCCATCCCCGAGACGAGCTCCTCGACCGGGCCGGGGTGCAGGTTCTCCCCGCCCGAGACGATCATGTCGTCGGCCCGGCCGGTGAGGAACAGCCGTCCCTGCTCGTCGAGGTGCCCGACGTCGCCGGTCCCGAGCAGTCCGTCGCGCTCCTCCAGGCCGTCCTCGCCGCCGGTGTAGCCCTCGAACGGCAGGTCGTTGCCGACGAACACCCGGCCGTCGACGCCCGCCGCGGCCGGGGTGTCGTCGTCGTCGAGGATGACCAGGGTGGTCCCGGCCGGGGCGCGGCCCGCGGTGCCGGGGGCGTCGCGCAGGTCCTCCGGTCCGGCGATCGAGACCCAGGAGACCTCGGTGGAGCCGTAGAGGTTGTAGAGGCAGTCGCCGAAGCGGTCCATGAACCGGTTGGCCTGTCCGCCGGGCAGCGCCGACCCGGAGACGGCCACGATCCGCGGGCCCGCCGGGTCGTCCCCGCCGTCGCCCCAGCCGTCGGCGTCGGACTCCAGGACGCGCTGCAGCATCACCGGCACCGCGAACACCGTCGTGCACCGGCGCTCGCGCACGGCGTCGAGGAACCCCTCGGGGGTGAACCTGCGGCGCAGCACGACGGTCGCGCCGTGCAGCGAGGCGAGCAGCAGCCCGGCGTTGCCCCAGGTGTGGAACAGCGGCGCGGCGATGTGCGTCGGCTCACCGGCGCGCAGCGGGATCGTCGACAGGATCGACGCCGCCGGGGCGAGGGTCGAGGGGTGCGGCCGCTTGGCGCCCTTCGGCGTCCCGGTGGTGCCGGAGGTCAGCACGATCTGCTTGGACGGCTCCGGCTTGAACGGCAGCTCGCCCGGCCCGCCGCGCTCGACCATCGCGTCCAGGTCGTCGAGCGCGCGGTCGCCAGCGCGGCGCGGCCCGTCCGGGGTGCGGGTCAGCACGACGCGCGGCCCGTCCGGGACGATGTCGAGGAAGTCCGGGTCGGCGACGAGGGTGTGCAGCTGCTGCTGCTCCTGCACCCCGCGCAGCTGCTCGGCCGAGAGCCCGGTGTTCACCAGTACGACGTCGGCGCCCGCCTTGCCCGCCGCGACCATCGCCTCGATCGGCGCGCGGGCGTTGCGGCACAGCACGCCGACCGGGGCGCCCGGCCCGGCGCCGGAGTCGAGCAGCGCGAGCGCGAGGCTGTCGGTGCGGGCCTCCAGCTCGGCGTAGGTGGTGACCCCGTCGTCGTCGACGACGGCGAGCCGGTACGGGTGGCGGGCCGCTCCGACGGCGAACGCGGCGGTGATGCTGTTGCCGTAGCGGACCAGGGCCCGGCCCATCCCGTACAGCTTCCCGGGGCCGAGCGGGCGGACGACTCCCGAGCGGGTCAGGGCCACGGCGGCACGGGCGGTGCCGCTGCCCAGCTCGTAGGCGGTACGGGCGGTGCCGGAGAGGTTCTGGAGCAGCGGGGAGCCAGCCATGCGGCGCAGTCTGGCAGGGCCACCCGTGGGGTCGCCGGGTCCGGTGCGGGGATCTGTGTCAGAGGTCACTGAGCATGTCCGTCATGTTTCGTAGGGTGAAGACGATGTGTCTCTCGGTGACCCACAGGTCGCCGAACTCTCCACCACACCGTCGGGGATCCTGATGCGCCTCTACCTGCCCACACGCACGTCCACTTCCGGCCGCACCCTGGTGCGCGCGGGACGTCCGACCAAGTCGATGCCCGGGTTCGGCGGCCTCGCCGGCGTCTGCCGCTGCGGTGCGGCCCGGCCCGCCGACGCGCGCGCCCTGCCGTGGCGGGACTGTCCGTCCTGCACGCCGCAGCGGGCCCGCGCCGGGCGCTGACCGCGCCGGCCTCGTAGGTTTCCGGGTCGACGGGCATCGGGTCCGTCGCCCGCGGAGGCCCCATGAGTACGCCCACCCCCGAGATGCGGCTGCGCGCCCTCGAGCGCGAGGACCTGCCGTTCGTCCACGGGCTGTCGAACGACTCCGGGATCATGTCGTACTGGTTCGAGGAGCCCTATGAGTCGCTCGTCGAGCTGCAGGAGATCTTCGCCCGGCACGTGCACGACAACCGCGAGCGGCGGTTCGTCATCGACTGCGCGGGCGAGCGCGCCGGCCTGGTCGAGCTGGTGGAGATCGACTACATCCACCGCAACGCGGAGTTCCAGATCATCGTCGCCCCCGCCTTCCAGGGCCGGGGTCTCGCCGCCCGCGCCACCTCCGCGGCCCTCGACTACGCCTTCGGCGTGCTGAACCTGCACAAGGTGTACCTCGTCGTCGACGTCGACAACGCCCGTGCGGTGCGCGCCTACGAACGCACCGGCTTCGTCGTCGAGGGCGAGCTGCGCGAGGAGTACTTCGCCAGCGGCCGCTACCACGACGCGTACCGGATGGCGGTGCTGCAGCGCGAGCACCTCGGTCGCGCCGTCGACGGACCGCGCTGACCGGACCGGACCGGCCGGCAGGGAGGGGGACCCGTCGGCCGGCCCGGCGTGCACCGGTCGCGGGCATGCGACCGGGGTCGGGCGCGTCGACCGTGATGACGACGACACCCATGAACAGTACTATCCCGTCACGTACTCGTGTCAACGTTCCGCTACGCTGCGCCCATGACCAGCAGGAACCGGGTGTGGGTCGGTGTCAGCTCGATGTCGCGGTGCGGATCGGGCAGCCGATGACATCGTTGATCGTCGGGTGAGTGCCCGCGACCGTCGTCGCCACGGGTCACGGGGTGGTTGCGGCCCGCCCGTCGTCGCCGTGCGCGCCCGGCTGCCCCGGGTAGGATCCGTCCCGATGTCCGGAACGCCGACGGCCGGGGACGAGTTCCCGATCGACACGCTCGCCGCGCGTGCCGGTATGACCGTCCGCAACGTGCGTGCCCACCTGTCCCGCGGGCTGCTGCAGCCGGGGGAGATGCGCGGGCGCACCGCCTGGTACGGCCCCGTCCACCTGGCCCGGCTGGAGCTGATCGCCGGCCTGCAGCGGCGCGGGTTCTCGCTCGCCGCGATCGGTGTGCTGATCAACCAGACCCCCTCCGGCAGCGCGGAGGAGGCGCTGCGCCTCTACCGCGGCATGCTCGCCCCGTGGCAGCCGGAGGAGCCGGTCGAGCTCGCCGAGGAGGACCTGGCCGCGTGGGCCGGCGCCCGGACGTCCCCGGAGTTCGTCGGGCAGCTGGTCGCCTCCGGGATGATCGAGCGCACCGGCCCGGGGCGGCTGCGCGTGCTCAACCCGTCGATGGTCCGATCCGGGGCGCACGCCGTCGCCCTCGGTCTGGCGCCGGAGGCGGTGCAGCAGGTCGGCGACGAGCTGCTGACCCGCACCCGTGAGATCGCCGAGATCTTCGTCGAGCTGTTCCGGGAGCAGGTCTGGGCGGCGCACGTCGCGGCCGGGCTGCCCCGCAGCGGCGTCGCGGACCTGCGCACGGCGGTCGAGGCCCTGCAGCCGGTCGCCACCCAGTCGCTGCTCGGCGCCTTCCGCCAGACGATGCAGGAGGCGATGGACGACTTCATCCGCCGGCTGTCCACCGATCTCGCCCCGGCCGACCCGCCCGTCGACCCCGGGGCCGCGGAGCCGCACTCAGACCGGTAGGTCGACGGTGAACACCGTCCGGCCGGGGGCGCTGTCGACCCCGACCGTCCCGTCGTGGGCGGCGACGACCGCGGCCACGATCGCCAGGCCCAGCCCGGTGCTGGGGGTGTCGTTCCCGGCGCGGGTGCGTCCCTCGGCGCCGCGGGCGAACCGCTCGAACACCCGCGGCAGGACGTCCGGGGCGATGCCGGGGCCGTCGTCGGCGACCCGCAACCGGACCCGGCCGGGGACGGGCCGGTCGAGGGAGACGGTGACCGTCGTGCCGGGCGGGGTGTGGGTGCGGGCGTTCGCGAACAGGTTGGTGACCACCTGGGCGAGCCGGTGGGCGTCGCCGGTGACCGTGACCGGCTCATCGGGCAGCCGCGGGAACCAGCGGTGGTCGCGGCCCGCCACGTGGGCGTCCCCGACGGCGTCGAGGACCAGCCGGGTGAGGTCCACCTCGGCGCGCTCCAGCGGGCGGCCCGCGTCGAGCCGGGCGAGCAGCAGCAGGTCCTCGACCAGGGTGGACATGCGTTCGGCCTGCGAGCTGATCCGGGCCAGTGCGTGCGTGGTCCGCTCCGGGACCGGGTCGCGCTCGCGGCGCGACAGCTCGGCGTAGCCGCGGATCGCCGTCAGCGGGGTGCGCAGCTCGTGGCTGGCGTCGGCGACGAAGCGCCGCAGCCGGGTCTCGGACTCCTGGCGGGCGGCGAGCGCGCTCTCGACGTTGTCGAGCATGTGGTTGAGCGCGGTGCCGACCTGGCCGACCTCGGTGCGGGGGTCGGGGTCGGGGACGCGGGCGGCGAGGTGGACCTCGCCCCGGTCCAGCGGCAGGTCGCCGACCTGCGCGGCGACGCCGGCGACGCGTTCGAGCGGGCGCAGCTCGCGACGCACCAGCACGGCCGCCGCGATGCCCGCGAGCACCACCGCCCCGCCCAGCACGACGAGTTCGGTGACGACGAGCCTGGTCACGGTGGCGCCGGCGTTGTCCGGCTGCGCGATCAGGTAGGTCGTCGTCCCCTCGGTCCAGCCGATCGCCCGGTAGTCGCCCAGGGACAGCGTGACGTCGTGCGGCGCGGTGTCGGCGGGCACCGACCGGAGCGCGCCGAGGTCGTCGTCGGACACCGTGGTGCTGGTGCCGCCGCGCTGGGCGAGCCGGGCCATGACGACACGGCCGTCGTCGAACACCGCACCGATCGCGTTCGCGCTCGGGCCGGGGCCGAGGAACACCCCGTCGGGCGGACCGGGGCGCCGGCCGCCGTCCCCGGGCGGTGCGCCGGTCCCGTCGCTCCCGTCCTGGGTCAGCCGCCCGGGGGCGCGCCCGGTCTGCTGGGCGACGAAGCCTTCCAGGGAGAACGACAGCTCGCGGTCCTGCCGGGTGGACAGGTAGCGGTCGAGCGAGAGCGTCGTCGCGACGCCGATCGCCACGCACGCCACCGCGAACAGCAGCAGCACCGTGACGACCAGCCGGGCCCGCAGCGAGCGGACCCGGCCGGAGACGCGGGTGACGACCACCGGGTCACTCCGCCGCGGGACGCAGCACGTAGCCCGCGCCGCGCACCGTGTGGATCATCGGCCGGCGTCCGGCGTCGATCTTCTTGCGCAGGTAGGAGACGTAGAGCTCGACCACGTTGGACTGGCCGCCGAAGTCGTAGTTCCACACCCGGTCGAGGATCTGGGCCTTCGACAGCACCCGGCGCGGGTTGCGCATGAGGTAGCGCAGCAGCTCGAACTCGGTCGCGGTCAGCTCCACCGGGTCGCCGGCGCGCGACACCTCGTGTGCGTCCTCGTCGAGCACCAGGTCGCCGACGACCAGCTCCGAGGAGCGCTGGGCGGCGGCCATCCCGGCGCGGCGCAGCAGCCCGCGCAGCCGCGCGACCAGCTCCTCCAGCGAGAACGGCTTGGTGACGTAGTCGTCGCCGCCCGCGGTGAGCCCCGCGACCCGGTCCTCGACGGCGTCGCGCGCGGTCAGGAACAGCACCGGCACCTCGGGGGTGTCGGCGCGGACCCGGCGCAGCACCTCGAAGCCGTCGACGTCGGGCAGCATCACGTCCAGCACGATCGCGTCCGGGCGGAACTCGCGGGCGTGGCGCACCGCGGACATGCCGTCGGCGGCGGCGCGGACCTCCCAGCCCTCGTAGCGCAGGGCCATCGACAGCAGGTCCGACAGCGTCGACTCGTCGTCCACCACGAGCACCCGGATCGGGCCGCCGTCGGCGCGGCGCAGCGGGTCGGCGTCCCGGTCCATCACCTCGGTCATGCTAGGAGCACACCGCACGAACCTGTGCGACAGCTGTGCCCCGGCTGTCGGTTCACCGGGCGCGCCAGTACCCCGTGGCGTAGACGGCGCGCCGGTCGAACCCCCGCTCGCCGAGCAGGTGCGCGCGCAGCTCCTTGACCGCGGCGGACTCCCCGGACAGCCACGCCTGGCCGCGCCCGCCCGGCAGCTGTGCGGCCCGCACCGCCGCGACCAGCGGCTCACCCGCCGGGGCGTCGCCCCGGTGCACCCAGGTGACGGCGACGTCGCCGGGCAGGGTCTGCTCCTCGCCCGCGTCGGCGACCTCGGCGACGACCCGGACCGGCACCCCGGGGGCGGCCTCGGCGAGGGTCTCGCAGACGGTCGCGATGGCGGGCAGCGCGGACTCGTCGCCGATCACGAGGTGGTGCACGGCGGCCGGGTCCGGCTCCCAGCGCCCGCCGGGCTCGGA
>NZ_WWFY01001079.1:0-6490 GCF_009864975.1 Pseudonocardia sp. SID8383 | reverse complement strand
GCCGGCCCGTCGGCGGTGGCCTCCCGTCGCGTCGCGCGGGCGGTGCCCGCGGGGTAGCCGGCCTTCGTCACCCGGTGTTCGACGGACTCCTCCATCACGAACAGCGCGTACTGCAGCGACACCGCAGCCGTCCGCCGGCGGCGTACCAGAGCCACCGCAGCGGGTCCGGCCGCCGGATCATCCCAGGAACACGTTGCGCCGCTGGGACAGCAGCCGGTACAGCGTGTGCTGAATGGTCTCCCGGACCTGGTCGGTCAGGTTGAACACGAGCATCGGGTCGTCGGCGTCGGCCGGGGTGTGGTCGTCGGTGCGGATCGGCTCGCCGAACTCGATGTACCACTTCGACGGCAGCGGGATCAGCCCCGCCGGGCCGAGCAGCGGGAAGGTCGGCGTGACCGGGAAGTACGGCGCGCCGAACAGCCGGGCCAGCGGTGCGAGGTCGCCGATCTTGGGGTAGATCTCCTCGGCGCCGACGATCGAGCACGGGATGATCGGGACCCCGGTGCGGAGCGCGGCGGAGACGAACCCGCCGCGGCCGAACCGCTGCAGCTTGTAGCGGTCCCGGAACGGCTTGCCGATGCCCTTGAACCCCTCGGGGAACACCCCGACGAGCTCGCCGGAGGTCATGAGCCGCTCGGCGTCGGGGTTGCAGGCCAGCGTCGCGCCGGCCTTGCGGGCCAGCGAGCCGGAGACCGGCATGGTGAACATGAGGTCGGCGCCGAGCAGCCGCAGGTGCCGGTGCGACGGGTGGTCGTCGTGCACCGCGACGGTCGTCATCACCGCGTCGAGCGGCAGCGTCCCGGAGTGGTTGGCGACGATCAGCGCGCCACCGGTCTCGGGGATGTGGTGGGTGCCGATGGTCTCGACGCGGAACCAGCGCTTGTAGAGCGGGCGCAGGGCGGGCAGCACCATCGCGTCGGTGAGCTCGCGGTCGAATCCGAACTCGTCGATCGGGTAGTCGCCCGCGAGCCGGCGGCGCAGGAACTCCAGGACCTGCTCCAGCGCGGCCTCCCAGGCCGGGCCCTCGTCGTCCTCGGGCTCGGGTGCGGAGGCGACCGGAACGGGCCGCGGCGGCTCCTCCGCCCGCGCGGGCCGGGCAGGCCCCCGGTTGCCCCGGATCGGGATCACCCGCGCCTCGGCCATGCCGTCGCCCTTCGTCGTACCACCGCGGCCGCCCGGCCGTCCCTGCTCGCGCGCCCGCATGCCGCCGTCCCGCCCCGTCACCGCAGCGACCGGGCCAGACCGAGCACGCCCCGTTCGAGCGAGGCGATCCGCTCCGGGCCGAGCACCGGCGCCAGCGCCTTGCCGCGCACGAAGTCGTCGAACGCCTGGGTGGTCGTCCACCGCGGCTCGAAGCCGAAGTCGTCGATCAGCCGGGTGAGGTCCACGACCCGGCCGAAGTTGAGGAAGCGCATCTGCTCGGGGGAGAAGTCGACGACGCGCGCGCCGCGCAGCACCCGGCTGACCGGGCCGACCGCGCCGCTCGGCACCGGGACGGCGATCTTGCCCGCGCGCCGGATGGCCTGGGACAGCATCAGCACCCCGTGCGCGGCGACGTTGAACACGCCCGGCAGCTCGTGGGTGGCGGCACGCTCGAGCACGGCGAGGCCGTCCTCCTCGTGCAGCAGCTGGATCCGGGCGTCGTAGCCCAGCACGGTGGGGATGACCGGCAGCGCGAAGTAGCGCGACAGCACGGTGTCCATCCGCGGGCCGATGAAATTGGCGAACCGCAGGACCGTGGTGGTGACGTCCGGGCGGCGACGGCTGAACCCGCGCAGGTAGCCCTCGATCTCCGCGGCGTCCTTGGCGTACCCGCCCGAGGGCAGGTCCTTGGCCCCGATGGCCTCGTCGAACACGGCGGGGTCGCGGGAGCTGGAGCCGTAGACCGCGGTCGTCGACTTGAGCACGACCCGGCGCACGCTGGTCGCCTTCTGGCACGCGGCGAGGAGCTGCATCGTGCCGATGACGTTCATCTCCTTCATCGTCGCGCGGCCGCCCGCCGAGGCGGGGCTGGCCGAGAGCGACGCGTGCACGACGGTGTCGACGTTCGCCGAGGAGATGACCTTCGCGATGAGCGGGTTGCGGATGTCGGCGCGCACGAACTCGGCGCGCCCCATCCGCTTCAGCAGATCCCGGGGCGGGGGGACGGTGTCCACGCCCAGCACCCGGTCGATGGCCGGGTCGGCCGCCAGCCGGGCCGCGAGGTGCCCGCCGAGGAAGCCGCTGACCCCGGTGACCAGCACGGCGTTCGGGGTCGGCCGGTCCATGGGAGCTCCGTTCACCGGGTGCTGACGCGAGATCGTGCCGATCGTAGTCCCGCCCCGTCACACCGGGCAGGTACGCGGGCACGTGAGGTGTGCGACGCGTCCGTCCGGGGGGACGGACCGCCACAACGACACCGGCCGCGCACCCGCGGGGAGCGGGTGCGCGGCCGGTGCGCGAGTCACTTGCCGAGCTTGCGGCGCTGCACCCGGGTCTTGCGCAGCAGCTTGCGGTGCTTCTTCTTCGACATCCGCTTGCGGCGCTTCTTGATGACCGAGCCCATGTGGGTGCTCCTCCTGTGTCGACGCAGATCGTCAGCGACCGCTCCACCGGGTGACCTCGGAGTGGGCCGCCCGCACGATCCGTGCACGTGGACACGAGGCGCGGGCCGGGCGACGCCCGCCGGAGCGGAGCGACGACGCGATGCGACCGGTGGGGGTCGGCAGCCGGTTCACCAGTCTACCCGGGCGTACCGGCCTTCACCCCACCGGGGATCAGCCCGCGTCGAAGTAGGCGTTGCGCAGGTAGTCCTCGACCGCGCGCTGCGGCACGCGGAACGAACGACCGACCCGCGCGGCGGGCAGCTCGCCGGAGTGCACGAGCCGGTACACGGTCATCTTCGAGACGCGCATCATCGACGCGACCTCGGCCACCGTCAGGAACTGGACCTGGGACGGCCGTAGGGGCTCGGGACGTTCCGCCGCCATGGGGCACCGCCTTCCTCCCCCGAGACGGGTTCCCCGGTTCGCCCGGTGGTGGGGGATGCAGATGCAGTCTACCGGGGCGGATGTGACGATCGGTCCGCCAGAGGGGGCCCGATCGTGCTACAGCACGGCGCGTCCGTGTGACTTTGCGTCATACGATGAGCTGAACGAGGGACCGGCGGCCCGGGTCAGCCGCGACCGAGCGCCACCGAGCGGTCGTGCGCCGCGGTGACCGCGTCGGCCAGGGCCGCACGCAGCCCGTGCCGCTCCAGCTCGCGCAGGGCGGCCGCCGTCGTCCCGGCCGGCGAGGTGACGTTCTCCCGCAGCACCGCGGGGTGCTCGCCGGTCTCGCGCAGCATCCGCGCGGCACCGAGCGCGGTCTGCACGGTCAGCTCGGTCGCGTCGGGGCGGGTCAGGCCCAGCCCGACGCCCGCCTCGATCATCGCCTCGGCGACGAGGAAGAAGTACGCGGGCCCGGAGCCGGACAGCGCGGTCGCGGCGTCCTGCTTCGCCTCGTCCAGGCGCAGCACCGCGCCGACGGTGGACAGCAGCGCCTCGGTCTCGTCGAGGTGCGCGGGGGTCGCGTACGCACCCGGGGAGATCGCGCACATCGCCGCGCCGAGCAGCATCGGGGTGTTCGGCATGACCCGCACGACCGGCGTGCCGTCGGGCAGGGCGCCCTCGAACAGCGAGGTCGGCAGACCCGCGCACAGCGACACGACGAGCGCGCCCGGCTCCAGCGCCCCGGCGACCTCGCCGAGCAGCGTGACGACGTCCTGCGGCTTGACGGCGACGACGACCGTCCCGGCCCCGCGCACCGCCTCGTCGACCGGGGCCGCGGTGACCCCCAGCGACGCGGTCAGCTCCTGCGCCCGCGCCGGGTACCGCTCGGCGACCACCAGGTCACCGGCGTCCCGCCCGGCCGCCAGCAGCCCGCCGAGCAGCGCCTCGCCGATCCGTCCCCCGCCCAGTACCGCGATCCTCGTCATGGGGGCAGCGTAGGAACCCCTCAGCGGGCCAGCGGGGCCAGGGCGAGCTGGCGGGCCTGGCAGACGGTGCGGCCGCGCGCGTCGACGACGGTGACGTCCTCGTCGAACTGCGCGCTCGACACCCCGCCGCCGGCGGGCGGGCTCGACACCGCGCGGGACCGGGACCCGACCCGCAGCCAGCCCGGGGCGGGGCGGGCCCGCATCAGCGCGGTGAGCTGCACCGTCGGCGCCCAGCCGAACGTCCCGCCGAGGTTGAACACGGTCGGGGGCAGGATGTCGCCGGCCATCAGCGCGAACAACACATCCGGCTCCTCGCCGCGCGGGCGGACCCAGCCGGTCATCTCCGGCGGACCGGTCTCGCCGCGCAGGAACGGCAGCGCGCCGCACGGGTAGCGCAGCTCGCAGGCGGCGGCCAGGCCGCGCGCGCCGCCCTCGGCCGACGCCGGATCGAGCGCGTCCGGATCCGGTTCGACAGCGAGCGCGGAGCCGTCGTCCAGGCGTGGGACCTCGGTCGGCAGCACGCCGGCGGTGACGGTGGAGTGCAGCATGAGCCTGCCCTCCTGGTGCAGCCGCACGGCGACCGTGGACACCGTCCGCCCGACCTTGAGCGGGTCGGTCGTGATCTCGACCGGGCCCAGGTCGGGCGCGCGCAGGAAGTCCACGGCGACGGCCAGCGGGTCGGGCGCGGGGGCGTCGTCGGCCGCGAGGCGGGCCAGCCCGGACTTGGCCATGAGCACCATCAGCAGGCCGCCGAAGGCCTTGTCCCCGATCGCCCAGGTCTCGTCGAGCCGGGCGCGGAACCGGCCGTCCCCGAGGTGCTCGATCACGTGCGAGTCGGCGAAGGGCCGGACCGTCGTACTGCTCATGCGGGCATGTTACCCACGGGTAGGGGCGGCGGCGGACATCGTCGGTGTGAGGTGCAGCCGGGCGAAGAGCAGCGACTCGGCGAGCAGTGCCGTGCGCTCCTGCCGGGTCCGGCAGCGCCGGGTCGACACCTCCAGGACGACGGTGCCGCCGTCCGCGGCGAACCGGGAGTCCGCCAGGCGCTGGCACACCTCGGCGCACGGTTGCGCCCCGCGGCCGGGGACCAGGTGCTCGTCGCGCGGGGCACCGGAGCCGTCGGTGAGGTGCAGGTGGGTGAGCCGGTCCCCCATCCGCCCGGCGAGGTCGAGGGCGTCGACGCCGGCCGCGGCGGTGTGCGACAGGTCGAGGGTGTATGCGCCGAACCCGACCTCGGTCGGGTCGTGGCCGAGCGCGTAGGGCACGGTGCTGATCGCGCCGCGGGTCACCGGGAACATGTTCTCCACCGGCAGCGTGACGTCGTGGACCTCGTGGGCGCGGACGACCTCGTCGGCGAAGACGCCGGCGTAGCGGCGCTGCCAGCGGAACGGCGGGTGCACCACCACGGTGCGCGCGCCGAGCCGGGCCGCGACCTCGACGGTGCGCCGCAGCCGGTGCACCGGGTCGGCCCCCCAGACGCGCTGGGTGACGGCCAGGCAGGGGGCGTGCACGGCGAGGATCGGCACCCCGTGGCGGTGCGCGAGGCGCTCGACCGCGCGCGGGTCCTGGCTGACCGGGTCGGTCCAGATCATGAGCTCGACGCCGTCGTAGCCCAGCTCACCGGCGATCTCGAACCCGGCGGCGACGCCCTCCGGGTAGACCGAGGCCGTGGACAGCGCGACGGGTGCCGCCCCGGGCAGGTCGGCGGTGGACGGGCGCGACGGTGTCACGAATCGTGGAGTCGTCACACCGTCGCTCATCATTACCGGTCCAACAACACCAGGATCGCCGGGGACACGGTCAGCAGCAGCCCGACGAGCACCGCGAACAACGTGGTCCTCAGGTCGTCGTTGCGCAGCAGGGCCCGCACGCCGAGCACGAGCCCGACGGTCAGCACGACCGCGAGCGACAGCGCCACGATCGGCAGCGAGGTCCACAGGTAGCGGAACAGCACCCAGATCGCCGCACCGGCGACGGCGCCGCCGATCCACTGGGCGATGACGACCGCCCAGGCCTGGCCGGTTCCGGCCGCACCGGCCGGGGTGTCGCCGTCGAGGCCCGCGGGCGGCTGCGCGCCGCTGTCGGTGACGGCACCGCGGCGTCCGGAGCGGCGACGCGGAGGCTCGTCCTCCTCGACGGCGCCGGCGGCGAGCTCGCCGTGGTCCTCGTAGTCGTCGTAGTCGTCGTCCTGCGGGCGCTCGGGGGCGAGCACGCCGGTGCGGCCGCCGTCGGCGGAGCCGGGTCCGTCGTCGTACCCGGCGGGGCCGTGGCGGTCGTCGTAGCGGGGGTCGGCGTCGTAGCCTCGGCTCTCGTAGCCCCGGTCGTCACGGCCCAGGTCGTCGTCACCCTGCCGGTCGTCGTAGTCGTCGGTGTACGGGTCGTAGGCGCCGGTCGGCGGGCCCGCGTCGGCCGGATGCGGACGAGGGCCGTCGTGCTCGTCGTCCAGCGGCGGGGCGCCGAACTGGGTGGGCGGGCCGCCGTCGTCGTCGGCCGTGGGGGCCGGGCGGCGGGCGCCGAGCCGGCTGGTGGGGATCT
>NZ_WWFY01001078.1:0-15953 GCF_009864975.1 Pseudonocardia sp. SID8383 | reverse complement strand
AGCCTGTCCCCGCTGCCGGGACGCGGGGCGCTCGCGACGGCCGTCGCGCACGACGCCGTCACCGCCGCCCGCCGCCTCGCCGAGGCGGTCCGCGCCGCCTCCTGAGCCGTCGGGCGACCGGCACCGGTGAGGGGCCGGGTGCCGCTCCCCCACCGGTGGCGGTCACACCTGGGCCGGGAGCAGGTGCTCGCCCGTCCGGTCGGTGCTCAGGCACAGCGAGCACACGTAGGCGTCGTGCGCGGGGCAGGCCGCCATGTCCGGTCGTTCCAGGTCCTGACCGCACACGTGGCACGGCAGGGTGACGGCCGAGGGGTTGCCGTGCTCGTCGAGCATCGGCAGGTCGATGCCGTCGTCGGTGCGGCGCAGGTACCAGCGGCCCCGGGTGGCCAGCGCGATCACCGGGGGCAGCACCACCCCGAGCACGATCGCGGCCAGCGGCGAGAACGGGGCGATCGCCTCGCCCAGCAGCCCGAAGAACGCCGCGATGGACAGCCCGCCCGCGACGACCACCGAGCCGAACCCGACCGGGTTGACCGCGTACAGCATGCCGCGGCGGAACTCCGGGACCTTCGGCGAGATGCCGAGCAGGTACTTGTTCACCACGATGTCGGTGGCGACCACGACGATCCAGGCGATGCCCATGTTGGCGTAGAACCCGAGGATCGCGTTGAGGAAGTCGAACATGTTCGCCTCCATCAGCACGAGCGCGATCACCAGGTTGACGCCGAGGAACACCAGCCGCCCGGGGTAGGTGCCGGTGACCCGGGTGAAGGAGTTGGTCCAGGCCAGCGAGCCGGAGTAGGCGTTGGTGACGTTGATCTTGATCTGGCTGATGACGACGAGCACCACGGCCAGGGTGATGGCCAGCCACGCGGGCATGAGCTCCTGGTAGATGGCCAGGAACTGGTGCACCGGCTCGTTGGCCACCGTCGCGCCGTCGGCCAGGTTCGCGATCAGGTAGACGGCGAGGAACAGCCCGACGACCTGCTTCGCCGCCCCGAACAGCACCCAGCCCGGTCCGGCGAGCAGCGTCGCGGCCCACCAGCGGCGGGCGTTCTCCGGGGTCCTGGGTGGCATGAACCGCAGGTAGTCGATCTGCTCGGCGATCTGGGCGATCAGCGACAGGCACACCCCGGCGGCGAGCATGACCGAGCCGAGACTCGGGGCGCCCGCGCCGTCCTCGCCCTGGTAGGCCAGGAACGTCGACACCGAGTCCGGGTGCGCCAGGAGCAGGTAGCCGAAGGGCAGCACCATCAGGACCAGCCACAGCGGCGTCGTCCACACCTGCAGCGTGGACAGCAGCGACATCCCGTACACGACCAGCGGGAAGATGATCACCGTGGACACGGCGTAGCCCGCCCACAGCGGCAGCCCCAGGCCCAGCTCGAGACCCTGGGCCATGATCGAGCCCTCGAGGGCGAAGAAGATGAAGGTGAAGGTCGCGAAGATGACGTTGGTCAGGATCGAGCCGTAATAGCCGAAGCCGCTGCCGCGGGTGATCAGGTCCAGGTCCAGGTTGTAGCGGGCCGCGTAGTACGCCAGCGGCAGCCCGGTCGCGATGATCACCAACGCGAACACGGCGATGCCCCACAGGGCGTTGACCGTGCCGTACGAGATGCCGATGTTCGCGCCGATCGCGAAGTCGGCGAGATAGGCGATGCCGCCGAGCGCGGTCACGCCGACGACGCCGGGTGACCAGCGGCGGTAGCTGCGCGGCGCGAACCGCAGCGTGTAGTCCTCCAGCGTCTCGCGCGCGGCTCCCGCCGGCGCCGCCGTGGTCCGGTCCATCTCCTGTGTCATCGAAGCTCCCACGGTGGCCGGGTCGGAGGACCACCGGTGAGGAATGGTGCGTTCCGCAACGGCGGCGCCGGTTGCCGTCGGGTGACGACTGCGTGACACCGGCCCCGGACGATCCGGGCGCCGCGTGACGGCCGGCGGACCGGCCGGGACGACTGCGTGACGATCCGGGCACGACGGGTGCGTCCCCGCGCCGGACCGGCCACCGTGGTGGACGGGGTGGCCGGGGCGGACGGCGGCCCCGCGACGACGGTGGCGACGGGCGAGGGCGGGCGGGGACGCTGGGCGATCGGTCAGGAGGGCGGGTGTTCCCACATCGTCGTGCGGAACAGGTCCCAGAAACCCAGCCGGCGGTAGACCGGATGGCCGTCGTCGCTGGAGATCAGCAGCGACGGCAGCCCGGGCGCGGCCGCGCAGACGGCCGCGGTGACCGCCCCGCCGAACCCGCGGCCCCGGTGCTCCGGCAGCACCGACACCCAGTCGACCTCGACCACGCCGTGGTGCACGCCCGCCCCGGCCGTCGCGACCGGCTCGTCCCCGGCGTACCCGACGACCAGGTGCAGCAGGCCCGCGGACCGCGGGTCCGCGACGGCCGGCCGCCCCACCTCGGCGAGGCCGTAGCCGGCGACCAGGACGCGCTCGAAGTCGGCCGGGTCGGCGTCGGGCACCGTCCGGATCCGCAGGCCCGGCGGGGGCGGCGGCAGCGGTCCCGGCGGGCGGAACATCAGCGGCGGATGGCCGACCCGCACCAGCCCGTACCCGCCCAGGTCGGGCAGCGCGAACAGCGAGAGCAGCACCCACCAGCGGTGCGGCGGGAAGAACCCGGCCGCGTCGTCGAGCACCCGGCGCAGGTCGCCGGGGCCCGGCGGGGCGGTCAGGACGACCGCGTTGTCGTAGCCGAACGGGGACCCGGGGTCGGCCAGGACGGCACCGGCCACCCGTCGCGCCCGCCCGCCGGACCGGGCCGCCATGGCGGTGGTCCGGTCGGCGTAGGCGTGCACGAACCGGCGCGCGAGGCTGTCACCGACCGGGCTGTCCGGCTCCCAGCCGGTGGTGAGCGTCTCGGTGGTCATGACCGGGGATGGTCCGCCGGTCCCGCGTGCTCCGGCAGGGCCGTTCGGCCGGGTGACCCTTGACACCCTGCCGTCGCGAAACCAACACTGATGACACTTCGGAACCACGATTCCGCATCGTGAAACTTCACGGACAAGTACGGAAGCAGGACCCATGCCGGACGACCTGACCCTCGACCGACTCAACACCGCCCCACCCGACGAGCTGCGCCCGGCCCTGCGTGCCTGCGCCACGTCGCCGGGGTGGGCGGACCGGCTGCTGGCCGGACGCCCCTACGGCAGCGTCGACGACGCCGTCGCCGCGGCGGAGAAGGCGGTCCTCGCCCTGGACAGCGCCGAGATCGACGCCGCGCTGGCCGGGCACCCCCGCATCGGCGAGCGCCCCGGCGGCGCCCATGCCGACGGCGCCGCGTTCTCCCGTTCCGAACAGTCCGGCGTGGACACCGGGGCGGACACCGCCGCCCGGCTCGCCGCCGGCAACGCCGCCTACGAGCAGCGATTCGGCCACGTCTTCCTGATCCGGGCTGCCGGCCGCGACGCCGGGCAGATCCTCGCCGAGCTGGAGCGCAGGCTGGGCAACGACCCGGCCGCCGAACGCGCCGAGGCCGCCGGTCAGCTGGCCGAGATCACCGCCCTGCGGATGCGGCAGGTGCTGGCATGAGCAGCTTCTCCACCCACGTCCTCGACGCCGCGGCGGGCCGCCCGGCCACCGGCGTCCCGGTCACCCTGACCGGCGCCGACGGGACCGTGCTGGCGTCGGGCACCACCGACGACGACGGCCGCTGGCGCGCCCCGGAGTCCGCCACGCTCACCGCGGGGGTGCTCCACCGGATCACGTTCACGACGCCGAGCCCGTTCTTCCCGGAGGTGTCGATCGCGTTCCGCCCGGAGCACACCGACCGCCACCACCACGTCCCGCTGCTGCTGTCGCCCTACTCCTACTCCACCTACCTCGGGAGCTGATCATGTCCGTCTCGGTCCACCTCGGCGACAACAAGTACGGCAAGGCGGAGGTCCGCGTGGTGCGGGTCGTGCGCGACACCGCCCGGCACGAGATCACCGACCTCAACGTGACCAGCCAGCTGCGGGGCGCCGCCCTGGAGAGCAGCTACCTGACCGGCGACAACTCCAAGGTCGTCGCCACCGACACCCAGAAGAACGTGGTGTACGCCTTCGCCTCCGAGCACGGGATCACCTCGCCCGAGGAGTTCCTGCTGCTGCTCGGCGACCACTTCACCGGCGAGTTCGACTGGATCACCGGCGGGCTCTGGCAGGCCGAGCTGTACGAGTGGGAGCGGATCGTCGTCGACGGCGCCGGGCACGACCACTCGTTCGTCCGGAAGGGCCGGGCCACCCGGCTGGCGACGGTGCAGAAGACCGGCGGGGCCACCCACGTCACCGCCGGGCTGAAGGATCTCACCGTGCTGAAGTCCACCGGCAGCGAGTTCCACGGCTTCCCGCGCGACCGCTACACCACCCTGGTCGAGACCGACGACCGCATCCTCGCCACCTCGGTCACCGCGCGCTGGCGCTACCTGCCCGACGCCGTCGCCGCCGGGATCGACTTCAACGGCGCCTACGACGCGATCGGCGCGGCGATGCTGTCGGCGTTCGCCACCACCCACTCGCTCGCGCTGCAGCAGTCGCTCTACGAGATGGGCCGGGCCGCGGTCGAGGCCTGCGACGGCGTCGCCGAGATCCGGTTCGCGATGCCCAACAAGCACCACTTCCTCTCCGACCTGTCGCCGTTCGGGCTCAAGAACCCGAACGAGGTCTTCCACGCCGCGGACCGCCCCTACGGCCTGATCGAGGGCACCGTCGTCCGTGACGGCGTGACCCCGGCGCCGGAGGCGTGGACCGACGTGCCGTCGTTCGTCTGACCCGCCACTCCCACCGAGGGGATCCGCCATGAGCACGGAACAGGCCACGAGCACGGAACAGGCACTGCGCCCGGAGGACGAACGGCTCGGGATCGGACCGACGATCGGCTACGGCGTCCAGCACATCCTCGCGATGTTCGGCGGCGTGATCGCGGTACCGATCATCATCGGCGGTGCGGCCGGGCTCACCCCCGCGCAGAGCGCCGTGCTCGTCGCCTCCGGGCTGTTCATCAGCGGGCTCGCCACCCTGCTGCAGACCCTCGGCCTGCCGTTCTTCGGGTCGCAGCTGCCACTGGTGCAGGGCACGTCGTTCGCCTCGGTGTCGACGATGATCGCGATCGTCGGCGACGACGGCACCGACGGCCTGCGCACCGTCTACGGCGCGGTGATCGTCGCAGCCGCGGCCGGGCTTCTCATCACCCCGTTCTTCGCCCGGGTGGTGCGGCTGTTCCCGCCGGTGGTGACCGGGTCGATCATCACCGTGATCGGGCTGTCGCTGATGCCGGTGGCGACCGGCTGGATCACCGGCCGGGAGACCGTCACCGTGGGCGGGGCGACGGTGCCCAACCCCGAGTTCGCCGCGCTGCCCTCGATCGCGCTGGCCGGGTTCACCTTCCTGGTGGTGGTCGTCGCCGGGAAGATCGCGGTGCTCTCGCGGCTGTCGGTGCTGCTCGGGCTGCTGGTCGGGACCGTCGTCGCGCTGGTGGCCGGGCTGAGCGACTTCTCCGGCGTCGGCGGGGCGAGCGTCGCCGCGCTGCCCGCGCCGTTCGCGTTCGGCACCCCGCTGTTCACGGTCGGGGCGACCGTCTCGATGGTCATCGTGGTCCTGGTGATCATGGTGGAGACCACCGCCGACATCCTCGCGGTCGGCGAGGTCGTCGAGACCCGGGTGGACGCCCGCCGGGTCGGCGACGGTCTGCGCGCCGACATGGCCGCCTCGGTGGTCGCGCCGGTGTTCAACTCCTTCCCGGCGACGGCGTTCGCCCAGAACGTCGGGCTCGTCGCGCTGACCGGGATCCGGAGCCGGTTCGCCGTCGCCGCCGGTGGGCTGCTCCTGCTGGTGCTGGGGCTCTCGCCGATGGCGTCCGCGGTGTTCTCGTCGATCCCGCAGCCGGTGCTCGGCGGGGCGGGCATCGTGCTGTTCGGCACGGTCGCCGCCAGCGGCATCCGGACGCTCGCCGCGGTCGAGTACCGCGGGACCAACAACATGGTGATCGTCGCGGCGTCGGTGGCGTTCGGCCTGGTCCCGGTGGTCTCGCCGGACTTCTGGGCGAACTTCCCGGACTGGTTCGCGACGATCTTCCACTCCGGCATCAGCTCGGCGGCGATCGTCGCGGTGCTGCTCAACCTGTTCTTCAACGTGTTCGCCCCCGGACGGCCGTCGGCGCCGTCGGTCGTCGCGGCGGGCCCTGCGGTGCTGGTGCAGACCGGGGAGATCCGGATCCTGGCCTCGGGCGAGGTGCTGGGCCCGGAGTCCTACGAGCCGGTCACGGCGAAGCCGGGCACCCAGGTCAGGGACGACTGAGCGCCGCAGCATGATCGTCGTTCCGGAAGGGCCCGGTGCCGTCCGTGGCACGGATCCCTTCCGGGACGACGATCACCGCTGCCGGTCCGGGGCCGGTCACGCTGCGGCGGCCAGGACCTCACGGACACGGCGCACGCGTGCAGCTCGGCGAAGCCGACGTGACGTTGCAGGGCGCGGTCGAGGAAGCGAGGTCCCGCCACCCGGGGCGGCCTCGCGCACGGTGCACGTCGGCGTCGTCACCGCGACGCCGTGCAGCACCGTCCGGTCGGCCGGGTCCAGGACCCGCCTGCGCAGCGTCACCCCGGGGACGGGGACCCGGGGACGGGGACCCGGTGCATCGTGCGCGGGACCGTGAACCCGATCGTGCCGGGCGGCTCGTCGAGCATCCGGTGCCGGAACGCGGCTGCGGGTCCGCTCAACGTCGCCCGCGGACCGGCCCAGAGCGCCGCCGCTCGGACCCTGCTCTCGTGTCCCGGTCGGTGCCCGGCGACCAGGTAGACCCCGGGGTGCACCATGCACCATGCCCCGGTCGACGCCCGGCGGGCGACGGTGCGCCCCGACATACCGCAGGCGATGGCCTGGGCCCGGCTGATGACGCCGGCCTGCCGGACCAGCAACGCGGCGACCCCTCCGGCCACGCCGGAGGGACCGGCGGAGGGACCGGCGGAGGGACCGGCGGAGGGGATGTCGTGGCCGCTGTCCGGGCTCTCGGTCATCGCCGGAGCATCCGGCCGCGGTGCCCCGGCCGGGCCCGTTCGCTCCGTTCCGGTGGCGATCGCGAACCGCATCCCCGTGGTGATCGAGGACTCGGAAGGGATCGGTGCCGGCAGTGGCACCGATCCCTTCCGGATCTCCGATCATGGTCGGGCCCGTCGGAGTCCGACGGCGTCGGCCGCGGTGTGGACGACGCCGACAGGGGCCCGGCCTCAGACCCCCGCGGCGTCCTGCCGGGCCAGCTCGGTCACCAGCGCGTCGGCCACGGACCGCAGCTTCGGCACGGCGGAGTCGAGGAGCGCGTCGGTCATCCGGGTCGTCGGGCCGGAGATGGACACCGCGGCGGGCAGCGGCCCGTCGAGCGCGACGGCGACGCACCGCACCCCCAGCTCCTGCTCGCCCTCGTCGACGGCGTACCCGGCGGCACGGACCTTGTCGAGCTCGGCGAAGTACTCCTCGGGCGAGGTGATCGTGTTGTCGGTGTGCCGCACGAAGTCGGTGTGCCGCAGCACCTCCCGCGCCCGCTCGACCGGCATCCGGGACAGCAGGGCCTTCCCGACGGCGGTGCAGTGCGGCGACACCCGTCGCCCGACCTCGGTGAACATCCGCATCGAGTGCCGGCCGGGCTCCTGGGCGACGTAGACGACCTGGTTCCCCTCCAGCAGCGCCAGGTTGGCGCTCTCCCCCAGGTCGTCGACCAGTGCGGCGAGCCGGGGCCGGGCCCACATCCCCACCAGACGCCCGGCGGTGTCACCCAGGCGCACCAGGCGGGGGCCGAGGGCGTACTCCCGCGAGGACTGCTGGCGGACGTAGCCGCGCCCGGCCAGCGTCCGGACGAGCCGGTGGATGGTCGGCAGCGGGAGCCCGGAGGTGGCCGCGAGGTGGGACAGGCTGACCGTGCCGCCCGCGTCGGCCATCGCCTCCAGCAGGTCCACGGCCCGCTCCACGGACTGCACGGTCCCCGAGCGGGCCGGTGCCGCTGCGGCGACGTCCGCGGCGGCGCCGACGCGACTGTCGGGATCGTTCTTCCGCATGACGGAAGTCTAGCCCTGCTCGGGCGGTGCGGCCGGGACCTCGGTGCCGTCCGGGGCGCCGGGTGCACCCGTCACCCGCTCCACCGAGCCGCGGCGCAGCAGCCTGCCGTGCGGCTCACCGGACACGTCGACGTCGCGGCCGCCCAGGACGGTGCGCCGGACCACGCCGGACAGCGACCGGCCGGCGTAGGCGCTCACCTTGTTCTTGTGGTGCAACCGGTCCGGGTCCACGACGAAGGCGGCGTCGGGGGCGAAGACGGCGAGGTCGGCGTCGTAGCCGAGCGCGATCCGGCCCTTGGAACGCAGCCCGACCAGGTCGGCGGGCTTCGACGCCATCCACTGGACCACCTGCGCGAGCCCGATGCCGCGCCGGCGGGCCTCGCTCCACACCAGCGACAGCCCCAGCTGCAGCGACGACACCCCGCCCCAGGCGAGCCCGAAGTCCCCGGAGTCGAGCAGCTTCAGCTCGGCGGTGCTGGGCGAGTGGTCGGACACGATGCAGTCGATCGTCCCGTCGAGCAGGCCCTCCCACAGCAGCTCCCGGTTCGACGCCTCGCGGATCGGCGGGCAGCACTTGTGCGTGGTGGCGCCGTCGGGGATCTCCTCGGCGAACAGCGTGAGGTAGTGCGGGCAGGTCTCGGCGGTGATCCGGACGCCGTCGCGCCGCGCGGTCGCGATCATCGGGAGCGCGTCGGAGGAGGACACGTGCAGCACGTGCGCGCGCGCCCCGGTCCAGCGGGCCCGCTCGATGACCTCGGCGATCGCCAGGTTCTCCGCGCCGCGCGGACGCGAGCGCAGGAAGGTGTCGTACTTCGCGCCGTGCGGGGTGGGCGCCTTCTCGATGGCCCGGGAGTCCTCGGCGTGCACGATCATGACGGCGTCGAAGGTGGCGAGCTCGGCCATGTCGCGTTCCATCTCGTCGGCGTCGAGCGGCGGGAACTCGTCGACCCCGGAGTGCAGCAGGAAGCACTTGAACCCGAAGACGCCCTCGTCGTGCAGGCCGCGCAGGTCGCCGAGGTTGCCCGGCACCGCGCCGCCCCAGAATCCGACGTCGACGAACGCCTGGTGCTCGGCGACCTTGCGCTTCACCTCCAGCGCCGCGACGTCGACGGTCGGCGGGATCGAGTTCAGCGGCATGTCGACGATCGTGGTGACCCCGCCCGCCGCGGCGGCCCGGGTCGCCGAGGCGAAGCCCTCCCACTCGGTGCGGCCGGGCTCGTTGACGTGCACGTGGGTGTCGACGAGGCCGGGCAGCAGCACCTCGTCGTCGGCGAGGTCGATCACCCGGGCCCCGTCGAGGGCGTTGCCGAGCGGCTCGATGGCGACGATCCGCCCGCCGGTCACACCGATCTCGCGGGGCTGCTCGCCGGCGGTGGTCATGATCCGCTGCCCGCGGACCACGAGGTCGTAGCTGGTCATGACATCTCCAGGGGGAATCCGGTGATCTTCTTGGTACGGGGTGCCGCGTAGGTGCGGCTCGTCGAGGTGGTCAGGCCGAGCCGGACCAGCGACTCGGCGACGGTGACCGCGGCCTGCACCCCGTCGACGACGGGCACCCCGGTCTCCGCCCGCACCTTCGCGTCCAGCCCGGCCATGCCGCCGCAGCCGAGGCAGATCACCTCGGCATGGTCCTGCTCGACCGCGACCCGGGCCTGCTCGACGATCGCGGCGACCGCGCGATCCGGGTCCTGCTCGAGCTCCAGCACCGCGAGCCCGGAGGCCCGCACCGAGGCGCAGCGCCGGTCCAGCCCGGCGAGCAGCAGCCGGTCGGAGATGAGCGGCACGGTGCGGTCCAGGGTGGTCACCACCGAGTAGCGGTGGCCGAGGTACATCGCGGTGGTCGCGGCGGCCTCGGTGATGTCGACGACGGGCACGTCGAGCATCTCCTGCAGGCCCTCGCGGCCGTGCTCGCCGTAGCCGGCCTGGATCACCGCGTCGAACCGCTCGCCGGAGGCGGCGTAACGCGCGACGGCGTCGGCGACCCCGACCGCGGCCAGGTAGCTCTCCAGGTTGCCCTCGACCGATTCGGCGCCGAACCGGGGCGTCAGACCGACGATCTCGGTACCCGGTGCCGCGACGGCGCGGGCGGAGGCGGCGATGGCCTCGGTCACCGACCCGGTGGTGTTGACGTTGACGACGACGACGCGCATCAGTGCCCCCCGGCCGGTGCGACGGCCAGCGGCTCCCCGGAGACCGCGCGGTAGGTCCGTCCGCGCGGGGCGACGAGCACGGTCAGCAGCGCCGCGACCCCGGCGCCGAGGAACCAGCTGAACGGCGCGACCGGTTCCAGCGCGGGGACGAACCCGACGGCGACGGCGACCACCGCGGACGGCACGAACACCGCGACCGCGCGCCGGTTGACCCCGCCCCGGTAGTGGTAGGCGCCGGTGCTCGCCTCGGTGTAGAGCGCGGGGACGTCGATCCGGCCGCGCCGGACCAGCCAGTAGTCTGCCATCACGATCCCGAACAGCGGGCCGAGCAGCGCGCCGAGCACACCCAGGAAGTAGGTGATCACCACCGGAGAGTCGTACAGGTTCCAGGGCAGGATGATCAGCCCGATCAGCGCGCTCACCACCCCGGCCCGGCGGAAGTCGAGCACCCGCGGGAACAGGTTGGACAGGGCGTAGCAGGGGGCCACGAAGTTCGCCATCAGGTTGACCGCGATCGTCAGGATCAGCAGCGCCGCGGAGGCGACCAGCAGCAGCGGGGTGTTGGGGATGGTGTTGACGACGTCGGCCGGGCTGGAGATCACCTGGCCGCCGATCCGCAGCTGGCCGCCCGCCAGCACCACGACGACGACACCGAAGAACAGCGTGTTCGGCAGGATCCCCCAGAAGCTGCCACGCCGGACCGCGCCGGTGGACACCGCGCCGCGGGTGAAGTCGCAGAAGTTGAGGACGAAGGTGCCGTAGATCGCCGTCCACAGCGACGCCCCGGCGAGGATCTGCACCCACATCGCCCCGCCGGTCAGCGGCTCGGGCACCGACAGCGCGATGTCGCCACCGGTCTGCCACAGCACCCAGCCCGCGAGCACCGCGAGGGTCACCAGCACGATCGGGCCGGCGACGGCCTCGTAGCGGCGGATGCCGTCCATGCCGCGCAGCAGGATCGCCACCTGCACGACCCACAGGACGACGAAGCAGATCCAGCCCAGCACCGACAGCCCCAGGAACGACACCTGCTCCAGCGCACCGGCCGACGGCGCCACGGCCAGGACCATCACGACGAGCACCCGGGTGGCGAGGTAGGTCTGGATGCCGAACCAGGCGATCGCGACCGCGCCCCGCACCAGGGCCGGGAGCTGGGCACCGCGCACGCCGAAGGAGATCCGGCTCATCACCGGGAACGGCAGGCCCGTCCGGTAGCCCATGTACCCGGCGACGGTGAGCAGCACGAACAGCACCAGCGCACCGATGCCGAGCGAGACCAGGATCTGCCAGGCGCCGAGGCCGAGCGCGAACAGGCCGAGGGCGAAGCCGTAGTTGCCCAGGCTGTGCACGTCGACGGCCCACAGGGTGAAGATGTTGTAGGCCTTCCACGACCGTCCCTCGACGGTGGTCGGCGCGAGGTCGCGGTTGTAGAGCCGGGGGCTCGGTGCGTCGGCGCCGTCCTGCGTGACGGGCACGGCGGCCACCCGCTCACCGGTCGGGGCTGCTGCGGGTCGGTCGCTCGTTCCGGGTCCCGTCATCGGGGCCACCTCGGTTCCCACGTCGTGGCGCGTCCAACGTAACGCGCTGATTTCCGCGATGTGAAACGAATCTCTTACGTAGCGGAATCAAGCTATGGCGCCGGTCACGCAAGCGTCAAGGGGTCGCCGGCGACGACGATGCTTGACAGCCCCCTGACGCCGTGGTCCGATTCACACCGCACAACGGAATCACTTTTCCGCATTGCGGAATGATTGGAGGCTCCGGTGACTGCCCTCTTCTGTTCCGGTGACGCGATGCGCGGCGGCCGGCTCCACCACAACGTGTCCGCCCACCCGTTCCTGGGCGGGGTCCGGACCGCTCCGCACTACCGCATGTACTCGGTACGCGACCAGTTCCCGGCCCTGCTGGAGGACCCCTCCGGCGGCGTGCCGCTGGCCGGGGAGATCTACGACGTCCCGCTCTCGGCGATCCGCACCGACTTCCTGCCCGACGAGCCGCCGGAGCTCGAGCTCACCGTCATCGAGCTCGACGACGGCCGCGACGTCCTCGCCGTCGGGTTGCGGCCCGGTGTGCTGGAGCGCCAGCGCGACGAGCTCACCGACATCACCACCCACGGCGGGTGGCGGGCCTACCGGGGACTGCCCGAGCCCGCCTGAGGACCGAGGAGGCCCCTGAAGTGCGCTACACCGTCAACTGCTCCATCGTGTTCCCCGACCTGCCGCTGCTCGACCGGCCCGCGGCCGCCGCGGCGGCCGGCTTCGACGCCGTCGAGTTCTGGTGGCCGTTCGCGGACTCCGTGCCCGGCGACCACGAGGTCGACGCCTTCGTCACCGCCGTCGCCGACGCCGGCGTCACCCTCACCGGGCTCAACTTCACCGCGGGCGACATGCCCGCGGGCGAGCGCGGCATCCTGTCCGACCCGGACCGCGCGAGCGAGTTCGCCGACAACGTCGCCGTCGCCGTCGGCATCGGCGAGCGGCTCGGCACGCTCGGCTTCAACGCCCTCCACGGCAACCGGCGCGACGACCTGGACCCGCGCGTCCAGGACGAGACCGCCGTCCGCAGCCTCGCACTGGCCGCCGACGCGGCCGCCCGCATCGGCGCGGTCGCGCTGCTCGAACCGGTCAGCGGCGTCGACGCCTACCCCCTGAAGACCGCCGACGACGCCGTCGCCGTGCTCGACCGGGTCGGGTCGCCGCACCTGCGGCTGCTGCTCGACGTCTACCACCTCGCTGTGAACGGCGACGACCCCGCGGCCGCGATCGACCGCCACGCCGACCGGATCGGCCACGTCCAGATCGCCGACGCCCCCGGCCGCGGTGAACCCGGCACCGGGGACCTGCCGATCGCCGACCTGCTCGCCCGGGTCGTCGCCGTCGGCTACGACGGCCCGGTCAGCCTCGAGTACAAGCCCGTCACCGCCGACCCGTTCGGCTGGCTGACCAGGGAAGGAGCCTCCGCATGAGCGCCATCGCCTTCGTCGGCCTCGGGATCATGGGCGGCCCGATGGCCCGCCACCTCGTGAAGGCCGGGCACGACGTCGTCGGCCACAACCGGAGCCCGGAGAAGGCGGAGGCCCTCGCCGCCGACGGCGGCCGGGCCGCCACGACGGTCGCCGAGGCGGTGACCGGCGCCGACGTGGTCGCGCTGATGCTGCCCGACTCCCCCGACGTCGTCGACGTCTGCACCCGCGACGGCGGCGTGTTCGACACCGCGGAGCCGGGCACCCTGGTGGTCGACTTCTCCACGATCCGCCCCGACGTCGCCCGTGACCTCGCCGCCCGTGCGGCCGAGCGCGGCCTGCGGATGCTCGACGCCCCGGTCTCCGGCGGCCAGGCGGGCGCCGAGAACGCCGCCCTGTCGATCATGGTCGGCGGGGAGGAGGCCGACGTGGCCGCCGCCCGCCCGCTGCTCGACGTCGTCGGGAGCACCGTCGTGCACGTCGGCCCGTCCGGGGCCGGGCAGACCGTCAAGGCCGCGAACCAGCTGATCGTCGCCGGGAACATCGCCCTGCTCGCCGAGGCGATCGAGTTCCTGCGCGCGCACGGCGCCGACCTCGACGCCGCCGTCCGTGTGCTCGGCGGCGGGCTCGCCGGCTCGAAGGTCCTCGACCAGAAAGCCCCGAAGATGCTGGCCGGGGACTACGCCTCCGGCTTCCGGATCGACCTGCACCACAAGGACATGGGCATCGTCGCCGACTCCGCCCGCGAGGCCGGGGTGGTCGCCCCGGTGGCCGCGCTCGTCGCCCAGCTCGTCGCCGCCACCCGGGCCGCCGGAGACGGCGGCCTCGACCACTCCGCCCTGCACCGCACCGTCCGCCGCCTGAACGGGGAGTCGTCATGACCCGGATGACCGCGGCCGAGGCCGCCGTCCGCATCCTGGAGGCCGAGGGCGCCACGCAGGCGTTCGGCGTGCCGGGTGCGGCGATCAACCCCTTCTACGCCGCGATGCGCGCCCGCGGCACGATCGGCCACGTCCTGGCCCGCCACGTCGAGGGCGCCTCGCACATGGCCGAGGGCTTCACCCGCGCGCGCCCGGGGAACATCGGCGTCTGCATCGGCACCTCCGGCCCGGCGGGCACCGACATGGTGACCGGGCTGTACTCGGCGTCGGCGGACTCGATCCCGATCCTGGCGATCACCGGGCAGGCGCCGGTCGCGCGGCTGCACAAGGAGGACTTCCAGGCCGTCGACATCGCGGCCATCGCGGCACCGGTCACCAAGATGGCGATGACCGTGCGCGAGGCCGCGCAGGTGCCGGGCGCGTTCGCCCAGGCGTTCCACCTCATGCGGTCCGGCCGGCCCGGTCCCGTGCTGATCGACCTGCCGATCGACGTGCAGCAGACCGTCATCGACTTCGACCCCGACACCTACGCCCCGCTGCCGGTGCACCGCCCCGCGATGACCGGCCCGCAGGCGTCGCGGGTGCTGGACCTGCTCGCCGAGGGCGAACGGCCGCTGATCGTCGCGGGCGGCGGCATCGTCAACGCCGATGCCGCCACCGAGCTCGTCGAGCTGGCCGAGATCCTCGGCGTCCCCGTCGTGCCGACCCTGATGGGCTGGGGCACGATCCCCGACGACCACCCGCTCGCCGCGGGGATGGTCGGGCTGCAGACCGCGCACCGCTACGGCAACGCCACCTTCCTGGCCTCCGACGTCGTCGTCGGGATCGGGAACCGCTGGGCCAACCGGCACACCGGTGGGCTGGACACCTACCGGCGCGGGCGCCGGTTCGTGCACGTCGACATCGAGCCCACCCAGATCGGGCGGGTGTTCGCCCCCGACTACGGCGTGGTCTCCGACGCCGGGGCCGCGCTGCGCGTCCTGCTGGCCGAGGCCCGCCGCCGCCGCGACGCCGGGACGCTGCCGGACCGCAGCGCGTGGGCGGAGTCGTGCCGCGAGCGGAAGGCGACGCTGCTGCGGCGCACCGACTTCGGCTGCGTCCCCATCAAGCCGCAGCGGGTGTACCAGGAGATGAACCGGGTCTTCGGCCCGGAGACCCGCTACGTGACGACGATCGGGCTGTCCCAGATCGCGGCCGGCCAGTTCCTGCACGTCTACCGGCCCCGGCACTGGGTCAACTGCGGTCAGGCCGGACCGCTCGGCTGGACCATCCCGGCCGCGCTGGGCGCCGTCGTCGCCGACCCGTCGACCCCGGTCGTCGCGCTCTCGGGCGACTACGACTTCCAGTTCATGCTGGAGGAGCTCGCGGTCGGCGCCCAGTTCGGACTGCCCTATGTGCACGTCGTGGTCAACAACTCCTACCTGGGGCTGATCCGGCAGGCGCAGCGCGCGTTCGACATGGACTTCCAGGTCTCCCTGGCCTTCGACAACATGCACGCCGACGAGGAGCTGACCGGGCTGCCCAAGGGCTACGGCGTCGACCACGTCCGCGTCGCGGAGGGGCTGGGCTGCGTGGGGCTGCGGGTCACCGAGCCCGACGAGATCGCCACGACCCTGCGCCGGGCGTCGCAGCTGGCCTCGGAGCACAAGGTGCCCGTCGTGGTCGAGGTGGTGCTGGAGCGGGTCACGAACATCGCGATGGGCACCGAGATCGACGCCGTCACCGAGTTCGAGGACCTCGCCGAGACCCCCGCCGACGCCCCGACCGCGCTGGCCCACCGCCGGTGAGCGCGATCCTGCTGGCCCCGGACAAGTTCAAGGGCTCGCTGGACGCCGCCGCCGTCACCGACGCGCTCGCGGCCGGGATCGCCGACGTCGACCCGGGCCGTCCGGTGCGCCGCTGCCCGGTCGCCGACGGCGGCGAGGGCACCGTCGCCG
>NZ_WWFY01001077.1:0-14144 GCF_009864975.1 Pseudonocardia sp. SID8383 | reverse complement strand
GACGTGCCGGCCGGTCGAGGCTGGTGGTGCATCTCGACCTGACCCGCCCCGGCGGCGTGCCCGAGCACGCCTCGCCGAGGGCGGGTTTCGTCGTGAGCAAGGCCGTCGGCAACGCCGTGGCCCGGCACCGGGTCTCCCGGCGGCTGCGCCATCTGGTCGCGGACCGTCTGGCGGCGCTGCCCGCCGGCGCGGCACTCGTCGTCCGTGCGTTGCCGCCCGCTGGTGAGGCCTCGTCCGCCGAGCTGGCGGCCGACCTCGACTCCGCACTGCGCGCGGCGCAGCGGCCGCGCCGTCCGCGCCCGGCCGCGGACGGCCCGCGATGAGCACGACACACGACGCGGCCCCGACGGGTGAGGAGGCTCCGATGGACGACGGAGAGCTCCCCGGCGCACGGCCCGGTGTCGGCGCGCGGGCCGCGATGGCCGCGGTGCGCTGGTACCAGGTGTGGATCTCCCCGAACCTGATGCCGAGCTGCCGGTTCCACCCGAGCTGCAGCGCGTACTCGGTCGAGGCGTTCCGCGAGCACGGCTTCGTGCGCGGTCTCGGCCTCACCGTGTGGCGGTTGCTGAAGTGTGCCCCGTGGCACCCTGGCGGGTGGGATCCGGTGCCGCCGCGCCGGCGGCGCAGCGACGGGGTCCCGCGCAGCGGCACCGAACCCGATCCCGGGCCGGAGCAGACGTCCACCGACCCGCCCCGGACCGAAGGCCTCTCACGCGGTACGGACCGCTGACCCGCGGGCCCCGCCCGAGACCACGAGGAGCAACGCAGCAGTGCTGGACTTCATCTACTACCCCGTCAGCTGGATCATGTGGGTCTGGCACAAGGTCTTCGGCTTCGTCCTGGGCGACGACAACGGGTTCGCCTGGGCGCTGTCGGTCGTCTTCCTCGTCTTCACGCTGCGCGTCATCCTCTACAAGCCGTTCGTCGTGCAGGTCCGCTCCATGCGCAAGATGCAGGAGATGGCCCCGGAGATGCAGAAGCTCCGGAAGAAGTACGCGAACGACCGCCAGAAGCTCGCCACGGAGATGCAGAAGCTCCAGCAGCAGAACGGCGCCAACCCGCTCATGGGCTGTTTGCCGATCCTGGTGCAGATCCCGGTGTTCATCGGTCTGTTCCACGTGCTGCGCGAGTTCAAGCCGGGCAAGACGGAGAACTACGTCTTCAACGCGGCCGAGAACGCCTCGTTCGTCGACTCGAGCCTGTTCGGCGCGAAGCTGGGCTCGGCCGTCTGGCCGCTGCAGAACACCGCGTCCGTCGCCGAGCTCGGTGGCAACCTGGTCTCGCAGTGGATCGTGATGATCCCGCTGATGATCGCGGCCGGCATCTTCACCCACATCACCGCGCGCCACTCGGTCGCCCGCCAGCAGGCGCAGATCGCCGCCGGCACCGTCGCGGCGAACCCGCAGGCCGAGATCATGCAGAAGCTGATGCTCTACGTGTTCCCGATCGGTGTCGTCGTCGGTGCGCCGTTCCTGCCGCTCGCGGTCCTCTTCTACTGGGTCGCCAACAACCTGTGGACCCTCGGCCAGCAGTACGTCGTCTACCGCAAGATCGACGCCGAGGAGTCGGACAAGGCCGAGAAGGCCACCGAGTCCGCCAAGGCCCGCGCCCCCCGCCCCGGCCAGAAGCCGCTCCGCGACGCCCGTCTCGGCTCCGCCGAGGACGTCCGCGAGATCGCCGACGAGCCGATCCAGCCGGCCGAGGAGGAGGCCGCCGAGGCGGCGTCCGAGACCCGCGCCACCGGATCCGACGGTGCCTCCGCCGACACCGGCACGTCCCCCGGCGGGCAGCGCAACGGCACGGCCCGCAACGGGAACGGCAACGGTTCCGGTAACGGCAACGGCCAGAAGAAGCCCGGGGCGAAGCCGGTGCAGAAGCGTCCGGGGGCGAAGGCCCGGCGCGGCAAGCGTCGCTGACCGTCCCACCGCACCACCCCGACAGACCCCGGCGCGCCCCGCCGGCCCCGGCGGACCCCACCGCCGCGCGGGCCCGGGCGCGACGGACCGCGAACCGTTGACGAGAGGAGTTGCGCGTGCCCACCACCGCCAAGGAGCCCGCCGAGGGGCCGGACGTGCAGGACAAGCCGTCCGGCGAGAGCCTGCTGATCCAGGAGGGCGACGTCGCAGGTGACTACCTGGAGCGCCTGCTGGACATCCTCGACTACGACGGCGACATCGACCTCGATGTCGAGGGCGGCCGCGCCATCGTCAGCATCGAGGGCGCCGAGGACGACGCCGACCTGCAGAAGCTCGTCGGCGACAAGGGGTCGGTGCTGGAGAGCCTGCAGGAGCTGGCCCGCCTGGCCGTCCAGCAGCAGCTGGGCAGCCGCAGCCGGCTGATGCTCGACATCGCGGGCTGGCGGCGGCACCGCCGCGACGAGCTCACCGAGCTCGGCCTGGAGACCGCCCAGGAGGTCAAGACCAGCGGCGAGTCCGCCCGGCTGCGACCGATGACGCCGTTCGAGCGCAAGGTCGTGCACGACGCCGTCGCCACCGTGAAGGGCGTCGTCTCCGAGAGCGAGGGCGAGGAGCCGCGTCGCCAGGTCGTGGTCCACAAGAAGTGACCACCTCCCCCATCCCGACCCCGGAGGTCGCGGAGAAGGTCTTCGGCGACCGGACCGGGCTGGCCGTCCGCTACGTCGAGCACCTCGCGACCTCCGGGATCGAGCGCGGGCTGATCGGCCCGCGCGAGCGGGACCGGCTGTGGGACCGGCACGTGCTGAACTGTGCGGTCCTCGGTGAGGTCGTGCCCGCCGACGCCCGGGTCGCCGACGTCGGCTCCGGTGCCGGGCTCCCCGGGATCCCGCTCGCCCTGGCCCGGCCGGACCTGCGGATCGTGCTGATCGAGCCGCTGGCCCGCCGGGTGGAGTGGCTGGACGAGGTGCTGGGCGACCTCGGCCTGGACATCGTCGTCGAACGGGGGCGTGCCGAGGAGAAGCCCGTTCTGCGACGATGGGAGGGGGCCGACGTCGTCACCGCCCGGGCCGTCGGACCGCTGGCCCGGCTCGCGGGCATCTGCCTGCCGCTGCTGCGGCAGGGGGGTGCGATGCTGGTGCTGAAGGGCGCCTCCGCCCCGGACGAGATCGCCCGCGACGCCGCAGCGGTCCGTGCGCTCGGAGGGGGCGAGCCCCGGATCCACGAGACCGGAGCCGGTGTGGTCGATCCGCTGACCACGGTGGTCGAGATCCCGCGGACCGGCGCGCCCCGCCGCAACCGGAGGAAGGAACGGCGATGATGGGTGCCGGAGCGCCGTTTCACGTGAAACACCGACCGGGCACGAACCGTCCAGGAAGCGAGGGTCGCGCATGAGTGCCGGATGGACCCCCATCGCGGACGAGGCCGAGCGGGCCGCACGCGTCCTGCACCCCGACCGGCACGGCATGCCCCGCCCGGCCGCGCGCCGTGTCATGGGCGTCGCGAACCAGAAGGGCGGGGTCGGGAAGACGACCAGCACGGTCAACCTCGCCGCGGGCCTGGCCCTGCACGGCATCCGGGTGCTGGTGATCGACCTCGACCCGCAGGGCAACGCGTCCACCGCACTCGGCGTCGAGCACCGCACCGGCACGCCGTCGGTGTACGAGGTGATGCTCGGCGAGATCCCCCTCGAGGAGGCCGTCGCGGTCAGCACCGCGTCGCCGAACCTGCTCTGCCTGCCCGCCACGATCGACCTGGCCGGCGCCGAGATCGAGCTCGTCAGCATGGTCGCCCGGGAGTCCCGGCTGGCCCAGGCGCTGAACGACGAGACGCTGTCCCGGCTCGACGTCGACTACGTGCTCATCGACTGCCCGCCGTCGCTGGGGCTGCTGACGGTCAACGCGCTCGTCGCGGCGTCCGAGGTGCTCATCCCGATCCAGTGCGAGTACTACGCGCTGGAGGGGCTCGGGCAGCTGCTGTCCAACATCGACCTCGTCCGGTCGCACCTGAACACCTCGCTGCACGTGTCGACCATCCTGCTGACCATGTACGACGGCCGCACCAAGCTCGCCGACCAGGTCACCTCGGAGGTCCGCCAGCACTTCGGTCCGACGGCGCTGCGCACGGTCATCCCGCGCAGCGTGAAGGTCTCCGAGGCCCCCGGCTACAGCCAGACCGTGCTCGCCTATGACCCCGGCTCCCGCGGTGCGATGAGCTACATCGACGCGGCCCGGGAGATCGCCGAGCACGGGGCGAGCGGCGTCTACCGCCCGGACGGTCGCTGAGATGGCCGAGCGCAAGGGTGGACTGGGCCGCGGTCTCGCCGCGCTCATCCCCACCGGCCCGTCGGAGTCCGGTGACCGGCCCGGGAACAACGGGCCCGGCGCACCCCTGCACCGCCCGGCTCCGGCCGTCCGGCGCGACGACCACGAGCCCGAGACCCCGGTCGTCGACGGCGGCGCGGAGTACCGCGAGATCCCGCTGCGGCGGATCGTGCCCAACCCCAAGCAGCCGCGGACCCAGTTCGACGACGACCAGCTCGCCGAGCTGGAGCACTCGATCCGTGAGTTCGGGCTGCTGCAGCCGATCGTGGTCCGCCGGGCCGGTGTCGACTACGAGCTGATCATGGGCGAGCGCCGGTGGCGTGCGGCCCAGCGCGCCGGGCTGGAGACGCTGCCCGCGATCGTCCGGCACACCGCCGACGACGTGATGCTCCGCGACGCGCTCCTGGAGAACATCCACCGCGTCCAGCTCAACCCCCTCGAGGAGGCGGCCGCCTACGAGCAGCTGCTCGCCGAGTTCGGCGTTACCCACTCCGAGCTCGCCGACCGGCTCGGCCGCAGCCGGCCCGTCGTCACCAACATGATCCGGCTGCTGAAGCTGCCGGTGTCGGTGCAGCGCCGGGTCGCCGCCGGCGTGCTGTCGGCCGGGCACGCGCGCGCCCTGCTCGGTCTCGAGGACGCCGGGCAACAGGAGGATCTCGCCACCCGCATCGTCGCGGAGGGCATGTCGGTCCGCGCGACCGAGGAGGCCGTCGTGTTGGCGCGGCACTCGGGACCTCCGCAGGAACGCCGGGTCCGCCGTCGCGGCGATCAGCGCCCGGAGTTCGTCGAGCGCGCCGACCGGCTGGCCGACATGTTCGACACCCGGGTGAAGGTCGAGATGGGTCAGCGCAAGGGCCGCATCGTGGTCGAGTTCGGATCGGTGGAGGACCTCGACCGGATCACCGGGCTGATGGGGATCAGCGAGCGCGACTGACCGGACACCACTCCCCTTCCCCGACGGCCGTCGTCCCCGTGGACGGCGGCCGTCGGTCTGTCCGGGCACGGGGGTGGCGGCGTGGTGTGACGCGCTGGACGGCTTCTGAGGGCGCCCTCAGACGGCCTCTGAGCCTTCGGATGCGTGGCAGGTTGGTGGGGAGGCCGGGGCGGGTCTCAGTAGCCGTGTGGGGCCGCTGAGCCGTTGGATCTGCCCGATTGGTCGCTTTTCTCGGCATGTCGATCGGTGCCGGGGTGCGTACCGGCCGGAACACGCCTGATCAGTCGTACGTATGTCTGAACTCGCCCGGCATCGATGGTGGTCGCGCGTGGATCGGCTCGTGGTGGGTCCCGGGCGACGGTCGTACGGAGTGCTCATCGGCCGGGCTCGGCCGGCGAGCGGGACGAGGCGTGCGCCCCGGGGTCGCGTGGCTCGTGCGGAGCTGGGGCCCGCGGCTCTCCCCGGCGGTCTCGGTACGGCAGGTGATCGAGTCCGCGGCGGACGGCGTCGATGTTTCACGTGGAACAGCGACGGAGGTCGGGGCGGGCGTCGGGCAGCGCGTCGGGTTCGGTCTCGTGAGCGGGTGGCCTGCGGATGCCGCAGCTCCGGGGTGGTCCGCCCACGCTGCGGGATCAGCCGCGTCGCGATCCCGTACGCGCCGCACGGACACGGCGACCGGGTCGAGCTCTCCTCCCGCCGAGGGCGGCCTGGGCGGTGCGGGCCTCGTCGCCTGGCGGGACGGAGGACCTCGTCGCCGTGTACCGGGTGCGCGCGACGCCGACCCGTGCGCCTCCGCGGCGCTGTGGGCTCGTCCGAGGTGGCAGCCGGAAGCACCCGGTGGGATCGCCGCACCTCGGCATTCCCGGTGGAGTCCGGCCGGTGTCGCCGTCCGGTGACCGTGTCGGGGACGCCCGGCCCGGATGCGCCGACCCGGTGTGCGGCGGCCGGTATCCGGGATGACCCCGCGTGCCGCGGCGTTGAAGCCGGCCACCGCGTCCGGCCCACAGGCGGCAGGTCCACCGATGCCCGGCCCAGGAGCGCTCGCCCGGGATCGCCCGGCCCAGGAGAACCCGGCGGCCTGCGAGTGCTCGGCGCGGGAGAGCCCGGCGGCCTGCGAGTGCTCGGCGCGGGAGTGCTCGGCGCGGGAGTGCTCGGCCCGCCGGCACGACTCCGGGGCGCGAACCCGGACGCGGCCCGGGCCGTGCGGGACCGGACAGTGCGGGACCGGACAGTGTGGGACCGGACGGCGCAGAGCGGGGCGACCCACTGCGACAGTCTCGGGCGCACACCGAGCGGCTCCGACCCCGCCCGCCCGACCGATCCGATCGGCGTCGCGTGCGTGTGTTTCACGTGGAACACCCCGACGCCCCGGGATGGCCCGGTGCTCACCGACGCCGAGCTCGCCGCTCGCACCGACCGCGCCGTCGACACCGCGGTGTCCGCCGCGCGGGACCACGGCTACCGCCCCGGCACACCCCGCGTCCTGCACGACCTGTTCTCGGTCGTCGTCGCACTGGAGCCGGAGCCGGTCGTGGTGCGTGTCCCCACCGGCCTCCCGCCCGGCCTCGATCCGGCGGTACAGGCGGAGCAGCAGCGGCGCGAGATCGCGGTCTCCCGATGGGTGTCGGACGCCGGGCACCCGTGGTCCGGCCCGCACACCCCGCGACCCGTCGCCGCCGGGGGCCTGTCCCTCACCTTCCGGGAGCGCCGGACCGTCCGTCGGCCCCGGACGGCCCGCCCGACGCCGGTGCGAGCGGCGCGACGGTCGCCCGGCTGCACACCGCGCTACGACCGTGTCCGGTCGAGCTGGGACTGGATGCACCCACTCGACGACTCGGTCACGGCGATGCGCGACGCGCTGCGGCACGACACCACCCACGTCTCCCCCACCGACCGCGACCGCGCGCTGCGGGAGTGGGCGACGATCCTCCCGGTGCTCGGCGACGAGGCGGGTTGCGCCGACCGGTTCCCCGGCACACGCCCGCAGCCGGTGCACGGGGGTTCGCCGGCCTGCAACGTCCTGCGGACCCCGGACGGTCCGTACGACGCCGACCTCGAACACGTCTGCGTCGGACCGGTCGAGTGGGACCTGACCTTCGCCGGTCCGGAGGTCGTCGCCGCCTACGAGCGGGCGGCCGACCGCCCCGTCGATGCCGAGCTGCTCGCTCTCTGCGCGGCGGCCCGGCTCGTGCAGCTCGTCGCCTGGGTCGCGATGGTCCCGCAGCAACCAGGTCTCGGGGACGGGGTGAGCCGGCTCCTGGAGGTGTGGCGGGCTCCCGAGCCCTGGGGCGGTGTGCTCGGCTGATGTTCCACGTGGAACCACGCCGCTGTGGTCTCACGTGGAACACCGCTCAGTCCTGTCGGGCCGCCGCGCGCTCGACGAGCGCCAGGTACACCGTCGCGAGGTCGGAACCGTCCGCGGACACCGCGGTCGGGAGCAGCGAGGTGTCGGTCAGGCCCGGCGACACGTTCATCTCCAGGACGTGCACGTGACCGTCGGCGTCGACGATCGCGTCGGTGCGCGACACGTCGCGCATCCCCAGCAGCCGGTGTGCGGCCAGGGCGGTGTCGGCCAGCGCGTCCAGCACGTCCGACGGCAGCCGCGCCGGGCAGTGGAACGTGGCCGCACCGGGTGTGTAGCGGGACGTGTAGTCGTAGAACCCGGACGGCACCTCCACCTCCACCGGCGGCAGTGCGCGGGGCTCCTCCCCGTCGTGGACGACCGACACCGCGACCTCGGTCCCGGCGACGAACCGCTCGACGAGCACCGTCTCGGCGTAGGCGAAGCAGCTGACCATCGCGGCCGGCAGGTCCGCCGCGTTCCGGACCACCTGCACACCGAGCGCCGAGCCGCCCTGGTCCGGCTTCAGCACCAGCGGCAGCCCGAGGCGCTCGACGATCGCACCGAGCACGCCCTGCGCGCCCAGCTCACGGAAGGTCGAGTGCGGCAGCGCGACCCAGTCCGGCGTCGAGAGGCCCGCGCGGACGAGTTCGGTCTTCACGCTCGGCTTGTCCCACGCCCGCCGGCACGCCCCGGACGGCGTCCCCACGAAGGGGATGCCCAGCAGTTCCAGCACCTGCTGCACGGCGCCGTTCTCCCCCTCGCCCCCGTGCAGCGCGACGCCGACCGCGTCCGGCCGGTCGGTCGACAGCCGCTCCAGCAGGCGCGCGTCGACGTCCCACTCGCGTACGTCGACACCGTTCGCGCGCAGCGCACCCGCCAGTCGACGACCGGATCGCAGGGACACCTCACGCTCGTGGGACAGGCCTCCGGCCAGCACGGCCACCGTTCGATCGCTCACGCGGGCATTCTGCGCCATGAACGGGAACGCCCCGGACCGGGAGCCGGTCCGGGGCGTTCCACGTGAAACATCGCCGTCGTCGGACGGCGTCAGGTCGTGTCCGGCGACGGGCTCTGGGTGCCCCGGGTCAGCTCGGGGCGGACCGGTGTCCCGAACGTCCGCACGACCTCCATCTCGGCCTCCAGCACCGCCGCCAGCCGCCGCACGCCCTCGGTGATGCGCTCGGGCGTCGGGAAGCAGAACGACAGCCTCAGCTGCCGGCTGCCGAAACCGTCGGCGTAGAAGCCGGTGCCGGACGCGTACGCGACCCGCGCGGTGACCGCGCGGGGCAGCATCGCCTTCGTGTCGACGCCCTCCGGCACGGTCAGCCACACGAAGAACCCGCCGTCGGGGACGTTCCAGGTGCAGCCCTCGGGCAGGTACGTCTCCAGCGCGGCGAGCATCGCGTCGCGGCGCTCGCGGTAGTTCTCGCTGAACGTCTTGATCTGGCTGCGCCAGTCGTGGTGCGACAGGTAGCGCGACACCAGCATCTGCGTGAACGACGGCGGGCACAGCGTCGCCGACTCCGCGGCCAGCACCAGCCGGTCCCGCACCAGCGGCGGTACCAGCGCCCAGCCCACCCGCAGCCCGGACGCGAACGTCTTCGAGAACGACCCCAGGTACAGCACGTCCGGGTCGTACGAGCGCAGCGCCGGGTGCACCTCGCCGTCGAACCCGAGCATCCCGTAGGGGTTGTCCTCGACGACCATCACGCCGTAGCGGCGGCACAGCTCCAGGATCCGCGGGCGCCGCTCGTGCGCCAGCGTCACGCCGGCCGGGTTGTGGAAGTTCGGGATCGTGTACAGGAACTTCGGGACGATCCCCCGCCGTGCCAGCGACTCCAGCGCCTCGTGCAGCAGCTCCGGGACCAGTCCGTGCTCGTCCATCGCGACGTGCACGACCCGCGCCTGGTAGGCGGCGAAGCTGCCCAGCGCGCCGACGTAGGACGGTCCCTCGGCCAGGACGACGTCGCCGGGGTCGACGAAGATCCGGGTCAGCAGGTCGAGGGCCATCTGCGAGCCGACGGTGACGACGACGTCGTTCGGGTCGGCCTCGATGCCCTCCTCCCGCATGACCTCGCAGATCTGCTCGCGCAGCTGCGGGACACCCTGGGCGGAGCCGTACTGCAGCGCGGACATGCCGTCCACGTCGACGAGCTCGGCCACCTCACGGGCGAGGGACTGCAGCGGCAGCGCCGCCAGGTTCGGCATGCCACCGGCCAGCGAGACGACCTCGGGACGGCTCGCGACGGCGAACAGGGCCCGGATCTCCGACGCCGTCATCCCGGCGGTACGGGTCGCGAAGCGCTCGGTGGGGGCGAGCGGGACCACGGCCCCCTCCCCTGCCGCCGCTGCCTGCGCGGCCGCCGCGGCCGCGGAACGGCGGACGTCGGGCTGCTGCGGGCGGTCGGGCAGGGTCATCGCGTGCTCCTCTGCGAGGGGAAAAGGCTCGCCGAGTGTAACCGCGACGGGTGATCGGCCCGCCCTTCGTCGTGACGTTCGTACCGGTGAGCCCTCTCGGGGTGACGGGATCGCGAGAATCCACCTAGTCTCGGGCTGCGCGGGGTCACCGGACCCGGGGGCAGCCAGGGGGACGGTTGCTCCGGCGCCGGGGTCGGGACCACGCCCCGGACGGGCCGGGCCGTGCAGCAGCGCGTGCATCGCGCGACGACGACATCCGGAGGTCGGATTCCGTGTCCTGGCACGTTGCCGCGCTCAACCTCGACAACCTCGGCGATCTGCCGAAGCGGTGTCGCAACTGCGTCTACTGGGAGCTCTCGCCCCAGCTCGCCGACCAGACCGAGGGGTACGGCACGACCGACCTGGAGAAAGAGGCCTGGCTGTCGGAGGTGCTCCTCGAGTGGGGCTCCTGCGGCCGGGTCGTCTACGTCGGCGGCGCCCCCGCGGGATACGTGCTGTTCGCGCCGCCGGCGTCGGTCCCCCGTGCCACCGAGATGCCGACCGGACCGGTCAGCGCCGACGCCGTCCTGCTGACCACGATGCAGGTGGCCCCGGAGTTCGCCGGCGAGGGACTGGGTCGGGCGCTCGCCCAGGCCGTCGTGAAGGACCTGACCCGACGCGGGGTGAAGGCCGTGGAGGCGTTCGGCGACGCGCGTCCCGGCACCGAGTCCGACTGCGTCGTCCCGGCGGACTTCCTCCGCTCGGTCGGATTCAAGACCGTCCGCCCGCACCACCGCTGGCCGCGGCTGCGGATGGAGCTGCGCTCGGGTCTGGAGTGGAAGTCCGACGTCGAGGCCGCGCTCGAACAGCTGTTCAACACGGTGACCATCCCGATGCAGACCGCGGCGCCGCGCCCGACGGCGACACCGGCCCGTGCGGGGTCCTGCCAGCTCTCGTTCGTGCCGCCCGCAGGGACGATCTGAGGGCGCTCTGAGCGGGCCGTGGGCGGCCTCGGTGGCCCGACCCCGGGTGAGGGGGCCGGGCGGGGCACTGCGGGCCGTGACGGGCCTCAGACGGCCCGGATCTCGTCCCTCGCGTACTCGCGGGCCAGCACGTCGTTGAAGGTGAACGTGCCGGTGGGCTGGTCGTCCTGCCCGAGCAGGTACAGCCGTTTGACGGCGACGAGGATGCCCTCCGCGACGACGTCGCGGAAGCCCGGGTCGAGCAGCTTGCGGCGGTCCCCGAGGTGGGTCAGATACCCGACCTCGACGCGGACGGCCGGCATCCGGGTCCGGCGCACGAGCTCCCAGGTGCACGTCTGGCTGCGGCAGTCGAGCATCGAGGTCCGGGTGAGCAGCTCGCGCTGGATCAGCCCGGCGAGCGCCTCGCCGACGTTCGACGTGGTGCCCGACCCGTTGCCGAAGTAGTAGGTCGCCAGACCCTGCGCGTGCGGGCTGAAGCTCGCGTCGGTGTGCAGCGACACGACCATGTCGGCACCGACGTCGTTGGCGAACTGCGCGCGCTCGGTGTCCGGCGGGTTGCCGTTCTCCGGGCGGGAGAGCAGTGCCTCCATACCGGTGGCCGACATGCGGCCGACGACCCGGCGGGCGAGGTCCCACATCAGGTCGGCCTCGGTGACCCCGCCGACGTCGACACCGCGGTCGTGCCCGCCGTGCCCCGGGTCGATGACGATGCGCTTGCCGCGCATCCGCGGGCCGGCCCGGCGCAGCAGCTCCTGCTCGCGCATGAGGTGCGGACGCCCGCCGGTGACCTTGCGGCCGAGCTGGCGCAGCGCGCGCAGCGTCTCCGGGCCGCAGACACCGTCGGGCGTCATGCCGTAGTCACGCTGGAAGCGGATCAGGGCCTGCTCGGTCTGCTGGTCGAACAACCCGCTCGGCCGGCCCGGGTTGTACCCGAGCTCGAGCAGGCGCTCCTGCAGGTGGGCGACGTCGTCGCCGGTGGTGGGGGTGGAGAGCGTGAACGACAGCATCCGGTCGCCCAGGCTCCAGCCCGCCTCCCGCAGCGCGCGGGCGGTGTCCGGTCCGACGATGCCGTCGGTGATCAGGCCACGGCCCTGCTGGAACATGCGGACGGCGCGGTCCACGCCGTCGTCGAACATGTCCTGGGCGCGCGAGCCCGGCGGAACCGCCGGGAGCAGACCGAGCTGTCCCAGCGTCGTCCGGATCTCGCGTACGGCCGGACCGCAGTCCCCGCGCCGGAGCAGCTGCATGCACCCCTCGCTCGCAGTCGTGAGGCGCCGTGCGACGCCCGTGATCGGTCGGTTTCGCCCGGTGACCGGACGCGTGCCGGACTCATTGTGCCCTGCCCCGCCCCCGGAGGAGTGCAGCGGGGCGGATACGCGCGTGTCCCGGTTGTGATCAACCGGGACACGCAGCGTTATCTCCGTGCGCTATACGGCGCACGGACAGTGATCAGATGTGGTCGGCGAGATCGGCGAGGAGTGCCGCCTTCGGCTTCGCGCCCACGATCTGCTTCACCGGCTTGCCGCCGGAGAACAGGATCATCGTCGGGACCGACATGACCTGGTAGTCGCGGGCGACCTCCGGGTTGGCGTCGATGTCGAGCTTGGCGACGGTCAGCTTCTCGGAGTTCTCACCGGCGATCTCGTCGAGCACCGGGGCGACCATCTTGCACGGGCCGCACCAGGTGGCCCAGAAGTCGACCAGGACGGGCTTGTCGCTCTTCAGGACGTCCTGGTCGAACGAGCTGCTGGTGACGTCGACGGTGTTGTTGCCCATGGGGTTCTCCTTCGGTCGCGGATGCGGGTCTGTCGGGTGCCGGTGGGCGGTCAGTGCGCGGCGTCGGCCACGGCGGCCGCCGGGGCGGTCTCCTCCGAGCCGTAGCCGCCGCCGGCCAGCTCGGAGCTGACCTCGTGGCCGGCCAGCCAGCGCTCGGCGTCGATCGCGGCCGAGCAGCCGGAGCCCGCGGCGGTGATCGCCTGGCGGTAGGTGTGGTCGACGAGGTCGCCACAGGCGAAGACGCCCGGGACGTTCGTGTAGGTGGTACGTCCGTCCACCTGCACGTAGCCCTCGTCGTCGACGTCGACCTGGCCCGCCACCAGCGCGCTGCGCGGGTCGTGGCCGATCGCGACGAACATGCCGGTGACGTCGAGCGTGCTGGTCTCACCGGTCACGGTGTCGCGCAGCTGCAGCTGCTTCACCGAGCCCTCGCCGGTCACCTCGGTGACCTCGGAGTTGGTGCGCCAGCGCATCTTCGGGTCGTTCTGTGCCCGCTCGTACATGATCTTCGAGGCGCGGAACTCGTCCCGACGGTGGATGACCGTGACGGTCTCGGCGAAGCGGGTGAGGAACGTGGCCTCCTCCATCGCCGAGTCGCCGCCGCCGATGACGGCGATGTTCTGGTCCCGGAAGAAGAACCCGTCGCAGGTGGCGCACGAGCTGACGCCGCGGCCGAGGAGCTCCTGCTCGCCGGGGACGTGCAGGTAGCGCGGGGCGGCACCCATCGCGAGGATCACGGCGCGGGCCCGGAAGGTCTCCTTGCCGACCCGCACCTCCTTGACGTCGCCGTCGAGCTTCACCTCGTCGACGTCCTGCGGGCGCAGGTCCGCACCGAAGCGCTCCGCTTGGCCCCGCATCTGCTGCATGAGCTCGGGGCCCATGATCCCCTCGGTGAAGCCCGGGTAGTTCTCCACCTCGGTCGTGGTCATCAGGGCGCCGCCGAACTGGCTGCCCTCGAACACGAGCGGGGCGAGCTGGGCCCGCGCGGCGTACACCGCAGCGGTGTAGCCGGCCGGCCCGGACCCGATGATGATCAGGTTGTGCACCGTGTCGTCGGTGGTCACCGGTACCGATCCCTCCTGGCGCGCCCGGGCGACGGGCGCGATGACGGGGCCTGCGGGTGCCGGCCCGGGTGGCCGGCTCCTGCGTCGTGGCTGCCGTATGGCTCGAACGCGATCCTAGACACGGGCATTCCCGCTCGTCGGTGCCGCCGGACGTGACCCGGGCGTCGCCGGTGCCCGGCCCGGTCAGCCGGTGGTGGTCTCGGCGAGCACCCGCGCGGTGCCCGGCCCGCAGTCCGGCGGTACGGCGACGAGGCGGTAGCGGCCCCGTTCCGGTCCGCCGAGGACGAGCAGGACCGCCGGGCGGCCGTCGACGGAGTGCGGGCGGGCCGTCAGGAACGGAGCATCCGTTCGCGGGTCGCCCGCGGCCGCGAGGCAGGCGCGGACCCGGGCGGGGTCGTCGAGCGCGCCG